>JAYPRP010000002.1:85192-90328 GCA_038132575.1 Rhodospirillaceae bacterium | reverse complement strand
GACTCATGGCGGCGGTGCGCCGCGGTACCAAGGACGGCGAGTTCACGGTCAGCCCGGACCTCCTGTCGCGGATCGACGCGACGGCCGATGTCTTTGCCCGGATGATTCGCAGCTTCGGTTATGCGGTGCGTGACGACGAGGATGCGATCAGGGTTACCCGCCGGGCCGCAAAGCGCCGGCCGCGCGGCGTTAAGAAACCCGATGGACAGCCGAATGTCGCGAAGACAGCGAAGCCCGGCGGGGTGCGCGGCGGGAAAACCGGCGCGAAGCCCCGCAAGCCGAAGCAGGAATACGATCCCGATTCGCCGTTTGCGGCGCTCGCGGTGCTCAAGGAGCGCCAGCGTTGAGTGACGGTGGTAGCGAGGCGCTGCGTCTCGACAAGTGGCTCTGGTACGCGCGTTTCTGCAAGACCCGCAGCCTGGCGACCACCATGTGCCGAGCCGGCCAGGTTCGGGTCAACAAGACACCCGTGCGCAAGTCCAACCAGGCGGTGCATGTGGGCGATGTCCTGACGTTCGCACAGGGCCCGCGCATCCGCGTGATTCGGATCGCGGCGCTGGCCGCACGGCGCGGTCCGGCGGCGGATGCCGCGTTGCTGTATGAGGATATGTCGCCGCCCTTGCCGCCGCGGACGGACCGTGTCGCGCCACGCGAGCCGGGCGCCGGACGCCCGACAAAGCGCGACCGGCGGGCGATAGACCGGTTGCGGGACGAATGAGATGAAC
The DNA here is from genome assembly GCA_038132575.1 of Rhodospirillaceae bacterium. Classification (GTDB taxonomy): domain Bacteria; phylum Pseudomonadota; class Alphaproteobacteria; order UBA6615; family UBA6615; genus UBA8079. The sequence goes on along the minus strand of JAYPRP010000002.1, from coordinate 89,603 downwards.
GGCGTGGGAACAGCATATGCTTGATCGATTACGGACCATGTTTTCGTCCGACGGGGCGGCGACCGCGCGTGAACTGGATGCGCTGCAGCTCGCCGCGGCGGCGCTGCTGGTCGAGGCGGCGCGAATGGACGATGACTACGACGCGACCGAACGCTCCCTGATCGCATCTCTGCTACGCGAGCGCTTCGACCTGGACGATGACGACACGGAGGCGCTTGTGGCCGCCGCGGACGCCGCGACCGAGGACCTCGTCGAGGTTTACGGATTTGCCCGCCGGGTGAAGGATGCCTTCACGCCGGAGGAACGTGTCCGGATGATCGAGATGCTCTGGGAGGTCGTATACGCCGACGGAGAAGTGCACGATCACGAGGCAAATTTGTTGCGGCGCGTTGCCGGCCTCATCTACGTTAGCGACAGGGAGAGCGGGGACGCACGGAAACGGGTGCTTGACCGTCGCGGTCGAGCTTCGTAAGTCCTCGTCCCGGAAGTAAGCCAGAAGGAACTCTTGAGATGCCGTACGTCGTCACCGAAGCCTGCATCAAGTGCAAATACACGGATTGCGTGGAAGTCTGCCCCGTCGATTGTTTCTACGAGGGTGAGAACATGCTCGTAATCCATCCCGATGAATGCATCGATTGCGGCGTGTGCGAGCCGGAATGTCCCGCCGAGGCGATCATCCCGGACGTGGAGCCCGAGGCCGAGAAGTGGCTCGAGCTAAACCGTGAATATTCAGAAGGCAAGTGGCCGAACATCACGGCCAAGAAGGACGAGGCCCCTGACGCCGACAACTTCAAGTCCGAAGAAGGCAAGTTTGATAAGTATTTTAGCGTCAATCCGGGAAGCGGCGACTGAGCGTCAGCGTCCAAACGACGCGCGCACCTGTCAAAATCGCGCAAATTTTGTTATGTTCGGGTTCGATCGAGGGACGGCTGTCGCCGTCCCTTGTTTTTGGACTCCATACCGGAACAGACCCGGCGCGCCTGAAATCGAGGCAAACCCGCGTATCGACTGCGCTTGTGTCCCGGTTCGGCAGGCAGGAAACGGATATCGGAATGGCCAAAGCGACGAAAACCACCAAGACGACCGGCAAACCCACTGCGAAGACGAAGAGTACGGCGAAATCCGCGGCAAAGAAGCCGGCGGCCCGGGCAGCTGCGGCGAAGAAACCCACGGCAAAAAAGGCTGTGCCTAAGAAAGCGCCGGCGAAGAAAACGGCGCCGAAGGCGGCAGCCGCGAAGGCCACGGCCAAGAAGGCGGCGCCGGCGAAATCCCCTGCGCGCAAGCCGGCGGCCAAGAAGGAGAAGCTTGAGTTCGCGGCGGAGGACTTTGTGGTCTATCCGACCCATGGTGTTGGCCAGGTAACCGGAATCGAGACCCATGAGATCGCCGGTCAGAAACTGAAGCTCTTCATCATCAGCTTCGAGCGCGAGCGCATGACGCTCAAGGTGCCGATCGACAAGGTGAAGGATTCGGGTCTGCGCAAGCTCTCGAGCCGCAAGGTGATCGATACCGCCCTCAAGACGCTCAAGGGGCGCGTGCGGGTGAAGCGCACCATGTGGAGCCGGCGGGCCCAAGAGTATGAGGCCAAGATCAACTCGGGCGATCCCGTTTCGATCGCCGAGGTGGTGCGCGACCTCCATCGCAAGGAGGATCAGCCCGACCAGTCATATTCCGAGCGGCAGATGTATCAGGCCGCGCTCGACCGGCTGGCGCGCGAGCTTGCGGCGGTGGAGAGTTCGGAGCATGACGACGCGGTCGAGAAGCTGGAACTCATCCTCGCTGCCTAGCCGCGGATAAGCTATTCCACGACGACCTTGACGACCTGGCCCGGGGTGGGCTCCGCGCCAGGCGACATGCCATTGAGCACCCGGAACCACTCCTCTTTGAATCCCGGCATCGGCATTCTGCGTGACAGGCTCGCTACGGTGTCGCCGCGGCGGACCAGCCGCGTCTTGATTTTCCGTTCGTCGGAACGCGAACGGTCGGCGGCCGTGAGCTTCCGGAAGCTCTTGGCTGTCTGTTGCATCTTGGCGTCGAGCCGCCTCGTCTGTGCCGGCGGGGTTCGGAAGATGAAGCGGTAGATGGTGTTCGGATCGTGGCGGATTGCGAAGAGGCGTGCATCGAGGTTGCCTGACTGGCTGCGCATCCGTGTCCGGCCGGTGGCCGCTTCTATCCCGTTGATTTCGACCATTTCGACCTCCGCAAGCGGCCATTTCACGAAGCAGGGACGCCCGAGCGGGAGCTTGGGTGCCTGGGTGCCGACCAGCCGAACCTGCCGACCGTCGTCGAGAATAACGGTGTCGCCGTCCGCGACCGAATCTATCCGCTCTGCGCCGCCGTCCTCGAGCGTCGCCCGCTGCTGCGCGGTTCCCGGCAGGGGGCGCCAAACAGAGCGGTCAGAAGAACGAGGCCTGCTAGCAGAAGACGGGCGTTTGCCATAGATCGAGTATAGCGTCGGTTCGCGGCGAGCGTGGCGCTGCAATGCGGCGGGAGAATGGCGGATCGACCGGTTGACTTGAGGTCCGGGCCGGGTCCACATGCCGCGGTTGCGTGACGGGAGACCTAATTTTGCGTACCGATCTATTTCCGGCCCTCGAATGCCACGAGAGCGGCATGCTCGACCTCGGTAGTGGCCATGCCATGTACTGGGAGGAGTGCGGCAATCCTGATGGGGTGCCCATCCTCTTTCTGCATGGCGGCCCCGGCGCGGGCACCATGGGCATACACCGCAGGTTCTTCGATCCGGACTATTTCCGGATCGTGCTCTGCGATCAGCGCGGTGCGGGGCGCTCGACACCCCATGCGAGTGTCGACGACAACACGACCGACCATTTGCTCGCCGATCTCGAAGCGCTTCGCGCTGCGCGTGATATTGAGCAATGGCACCTTTTCGGGGGCTCGTGGGGCTCTACGCTGGCGCTCGCCTATGGTCAAGCCTTTCCCGAGCGCTGCCTCGGGATGGTCTTGCGCGGAATCTTCACCTGTGCACCGCGCGAGGTGGACTGGTTCCTCGAGGGTATGGGGCGCTTCTTCCCTGAGGCGTGGCGCGAGTTCGCGGCCGCGATCCCGGACCCGGAGCGCGGCGAGTTTCTATCGGCCTATACGCGCCGACTGAACGATCCCGACCCTGATGTTCACCTTCCCGCCGCGCGTGCCTGGGCGACGTATGAGGCGCGCTGCTCGACGCTTCGCCCCAACCCGGACGCTGTCGCGGCGATGCCGGACGCGCGCGGGATAGTCGCGCTGGCCCGGATCGAGGCACACTATCTGGCGCATGGCGCGTTTCTCGCGCCCGATCAGCTGTTCGAGCGGATCGACCGAATCCGGCACCTGCCGGCCACCATCGTCCAGGGGCGCTACGACATGGTTTGCCCGATCGAGACTGCGGAACGGCTCGCCCGCGCTTGGCCGGAGGCGGAATACATCGTCGTTCCCGATGCCGGGCACTCCGCCCTGGAACCCGGCACGCGCGCGGCGCTCCTGCGCGCCGTGGAAGGGCTCAAGGAGGTTGCGGGCACATGATTTCGCGGGAAAATTCGTTGGCCTGAAAACTTCCTGTATTCGTATAATAGTATTCTTTTGAGGCATGGTCCGGGTTCTACAGGGGGGAAAGGTGCGTAAGTTTATAACCATGCTCGCGGCGGCAGCTTTGGCCGGTGCGCTCCCTGCTCCCGCGGCACATGCCGACGACCCCGATTTTCTGACGATCGGCGGCGGCTGGTACGATTGGAACGATGACAAGGATTCGGTCGATTTCCGCGCCGAGTACCGCTCAGACTTCAAGCTGCTGGGCTTGGCGAAGCCATGGCTCGGCATCGAGGCGACTTCGGATCAGGCAATCTACGGCCTCGGCGGAATCCTCGTTGATCTCTATTTCGGCCGACGCTGGGTCTTCACCCCGAGTTTCGGGGCGGGCGCCTATTCCGACGGCAACGGCAAGGATCTGGGCCACTCCGTCGAGTTTCGCTCGCAGCTGGAGTTCGGCTATCGGTTCGATGATCGCTCGCGCGTGTCGCTGGCCGTCAGTCACATATCGAATGCCAGCCTGGGCGACAGCAACCCCGGTACCGAGATCGCGACGATCTACTATCACATTCCCTTCCGGGAAGTTTTCAACTAGCCGCTTTGGGGCGCCGATCCATGTCTGACAGGGGCGGCGCATTGGTGACGGGCGGTGCGCGGCGCATCGGCCGCAGCGTGGCTGCGGCGCTAGGCGCGGCCGGCTGGCATGTGGTCGTCCACTATAATCATTCCTCGACCGACGCCCAGGAGACGGTCGCGGCGATCGTCGCGGCTGGTGGCCGAGCGGAGGCCCTCGCCGCCGATCTCGCGGACCCCTCGGCCTGGGGCGCCCGCGGGCGGGGCGGCCGGGCCGCCGCGCGCCGGGGGGCGGGCGCCGCGCACCACCCCC
>JAYPRP010000002.1:0-85182 GCA_038132575.1 Rhodospirillaceae bacterium | reverse complement strand
GGGGGGGGCCCCGCGCCGCGCTCGCGGCGCCCCCCGGGGCCGGCGCGGGCGGGATGCTCGCGGCCGGCGCGGCGACGGGCGGGCTGACCTGCCTCATCAACAACGCCTCCCTGTTCATCGAGGACACGGCGCATGACGTCGATGGAGACGTGTTCGACCGGGTGATGGCGGTCAACCTGCGTGCGCCCGCGATCCTGTCGCGCACCTTCGCCGCGCAGGTGCCGGAAGAGGGTGACGGCGTGATCGTGAACATCCTCGACCAGAAGCTGGTCAATCCGAACCCTGATTTCCTCTCCTATACGCTTTCGAAACATGGGCTCGCGGCGCTGACTGAGATGACCGCCGTGTCCCTGGGCCCCAATGTGCGCGTGTGCGCGGTGGCGCCAGGCCTGACCCTGCCGAGCGGCGATCAGCCACGCGATCAGTTTGATGCCGTGCATGGCCGCACGCCGCTGGCGCGGGGGTCCCGCCCTGAGGATATTGCCGGCGCGGTCCTGTATCTGGCCGATGCACGCGCCGTGACGGGGGCAACAATCCTGGTGGATGGCGGACAGCATTTGGTGCCGAGTGCACGGGACGTTATGTTCCTCGATCCGTCCCCTTCGAAGGATTCCAGTGAATGAGCGTGCCCGTGAGTGACCTAGCGGTGAGCGATTCCGTCGAGCAGCGATTGCTCGATCGCTGGCCAGAAGTGCGCAAGATCTTCTTCCGGAATCTTCACGTGGACATGCATATGGGGGTACATGCCCATGAGAAGGGCCGCACCCAGCCGGTCCGTATCAATATCGTCCTCTACATGAATGCAGCAATCGTGCCGCGGCAGGACTTGATCGCCGAAGTTTTCAACTATGATCGGGTACATGCCGGGGTGCAGGAGCTGATCGCCGGCCGCCACATCAACCTCCAGGAGACGCTGGTGGGCGAGATTGCGACCATGTGCCTGGGTTTCGAGGAGGTCCTGGCGGTGCGGGTGTCAACGGAGAAGACCGACATCTATCCCGACGTCGAGGGCGTGGGATACGAGCTGGTGCGCGTTCGCCCCGACTAGGCGCCGCCGGATAACGCGCGCGGTTTGGCCGGGCGCACCGCAGGGAAGAAGAGATGAGCCTGGACTGGCCGACCGACCGGATTGATTTCGTACCGATCACGGACCGCCCGCCGCTGCCGCTGCCCGAGGGCCGCAAGGTTGTGGTGTGGCCGTGCATCAACGTGGAAAACTGGGTGATCGACAGCCCGATGCCGCGAACGGTGGTGAACCCGCCCGGCGGGGTCGCGAAATCGGTGCCCGACATCCCGAACTGGGCGTGGCACGAATATGGCCAGCGGGTCGGGTTCTGGCGCCTGAAGCGGATTTTCGACGAGTTCGGCGCGAAATGTACGCTGGTTCTGAACGGCACGGTCTGCGACGCCTATCCGCAGATCGTCGATGCCTCGCTCGAGGCCGGCTGGGATCTCTGCGGGCATGGCTGGATCCAGCGTGCGCTGCCGGCGGTCGAGGATCAGGAGGACATGATCCACCGGGTGTTCAAGAAGCTGCGGGACTATTCCGGCAAGGATCCGAAGGGATGGCTCGGCCCGGCGCTCGCCGAAACCCATGATACGGTGGATTGGCTGCACGAGGCCGGCTTCGAGTATGTGGCCGACTGGGTGCTCGACGATCAGCCGGTCGATCTGCGCACCACGTCGGGCACGATGGTCGGCCTGCCCTACACCCAGGAACTCAACGACCTGGCGATGCAGCTGATCCAGGGCCACCGCGCCCAGGAGTATGGCGACCGGGCGATCCGCGAGTTCGATCAGCTGATCGAGGACGCGACCGCGACGCCGGGATCGACCCGCATCATGTGTTTCACGCTGCACCCCTACATCATGGGTGTGCCCCACCGGGCGCGCGAGATTCGCCGGATTCTCGAGCATGTCTGCAACCGCGACGACACGTTCGTGTGGACCGGCGAGGAGATCCTCGACTGGTACAAGACGGTGCGTCCGAAGGCATAGCCGGGTCGGGAAAAGGCGGGCCGAACCGGGCTTGTGGGGAACGCGCCCGGCTCGGCCCTGACGATCCGGACTTGGGGGAGAAGGAGTCTCTTGGAGGCCGGCCGTGTCACGGGGTCTCCGACGCCGCCTGGGGCACAAGTGGCGAGGCCGGATAAAGCACCCGTCGCGTATCTCTACGCATGAGCCGCCAGACCGGATCACTCGGATCCACCCCGTTGATCCGGGCTGCGAGGGGCGACGTAGAGAAGTCACCGCCAACGCGAGAGGACAGGGCCATGTCTCCGGACCAGGCACCGAACGCACGACAGGTGGCCTGGGTGACCGGCGCCAGCCGGGGTATCGGCCGCGCGGTTGCGCGCGCGCTGGCCGAGGACGGTTGGGCCGTCGCGGCGAGCGCGCGGGACGCGGATGCCCTCGCGGACCTGGCAGCCGAATGCGCCGAATTGCCCGGGGTCATCCGCACCTTCCCCCTGGATATCACCGATGCGGACGCCGCGGTCCGTGTGGTGGCCGATATCGAGGGCGAACTGGGCGAGATCGCGCTGGCGATCCTCAACGCCGGCACGCATGAACCCGTGGATGGCCGGGCACTGTCGCTCGCGCCGTACCGGCGGCTGATGGAGATCAACTATATGGGCGCGGTCAATTGCCTGGTTCCCGTCGCCGAACGCTGCGTTGCGCGCGGCCGGGGTCGCATCGCGGTGGTGGCGTCGCTGGCCGGGTATCGCGGGCTGCCGACCGCCAGCGCCTATGGTGCAACGAAGGCGGCGCTGATCAACATGTGCGAGGCGCTCCGGCCCGAGCTCGAAGCGGCCGGGGTGATCCTTTCGGTCGTGAATCCCGGCTTCGTGCGCACGCCGCTGACCGACCGGAATCCGTTTCCGATGCCGTTCCTGATGGATGTTGAGCCGGCGGCGCGGCGGGTTGTGCGCGCGGTGGCGGGTGATCGGTTCGAGATCACGTTCCCGCGGCGTTTCGCATTCCTGATGAAGGTGCTGCGCGTGCTGCCTTATGGGCTCTTCTTCGCGCTTACGCGCCGGATCCGTCCGGTAGAGCCGCGTGATGAGACCTGACGCTCAGGCGTGCCGATGGTCGATCCTGTACTGCGCGACCGAGATGTTTCCGGCGCGGAAACCCGCTTCGCAGTAGCAGAGATAGTAGCGCCAGAGCCGTCGGAAACGTTCGTCGAAGCCCTGGGCGTTGATGACCGGCCATGCAGCCTCGAACGCAGAACGCCAGCGGCGAAGTGTCTCGCCATAGTCCCGGCCGAACTCCTGGCACTCGGAAATCGCCAGGCCGGCATCGTCGATTTCGCGCGCGAAGCGCGCCGGAGACGGGAGCATGCCGCCCGGGAACACCCGCAGCTGGATGAAGTCGGGATTTCGGCGATAGGCCTCGAAGCGCGTCTCATCGATCGTGATGACCTGGAGGCCTGCGCGGCCGCCGGGTCGAAGCCGGTCGGCAATCACGCGGAAGAAGGTCGGCCAATATGCCTCGCCCACCGCCTCGAACATCTCGATGGAGGCAATCTTGTCGAAACTGCCCGCCACGTCGCGATAGTCCTGGAGCCGGATCTCGACCCGGTCTTCCAGTCCCGCGGCCCGGACGCGCTCGCGCGCCCATTCGGCCTGCGACGGCGAGACGGTGAGGGCGGTGACCCGGCAACCGTACCGGCTGGCGGCGTGGATCGCGAACGCGCCCCAGCCGCAGCCCACCTCGAGCACATGGTCGTCGGGTTGCAGGTCGAGCATCTGCGCGAGCTGGTCGAACTTGCGGACCTGTGACGTGGCCAGGGCTTCGTCGGGCGCGGCGAACCGCGCGGCGGAATAGGTCATGGTCGGATCGAGCCACGCGGCGTAGAACGCGTTTCCGAGATCGTAATGCGCGGCGATGTTGCGCCGGCTGCCGCGCCGCGTGTTCGCGCGGAGGCGCTTGTGCAGGCGCGCGAGCATGCGCGCGGCACCCAGCGGCGAGAGGCGCGTGTCGAACCCATCGATGTTGGCCGCACCCAGTTCGATGACGGATGTCAGTTCGTCGCTCTCCCAGTCGCCCGCGACGTAGGAATCCGCCAGCCCGATCGAGCCATCGAGCAGCACCTGCCGTGCCACCCGGTAGCGGTTGACCCGGACGGTGGCGTCGGGCCCGAGCGCGCCACCGGCCGCCACGAACTCTCCCCCGTCCGGCAGGGTGACGCGCAGCGTGCCCCGCGACAGCCCGTCCGACAGGCGATCGAGGACCGTCGCCAGCAGGCGGGGTCCGATCGAAAGGCGCCGGCCGTATCGGCCGATATCAGTCTGCGCGAGTTGCGACATGTGTGTTGTTCCTCGGGTCGAAGACGATCGACACCGGGTTCGCGGGCGGATCGGTGTAGCGGGTGAGCGGGGTGCGCTTGAGCCACAAACGCAGCGCATCCCAGTGAATTCCGGCAATGATTTTGAGGGTCAGGAGCGGGTAGCGCAAGACGGTTGACGCGAGGAAACGGTCGTTCAGAGGGTGTTGCGTGCAGTGCAGGGTTGCCGCCAGCAGCGGGCCCTCGCGGTCGCTCTCGCGAATGGCCAGGCTGACATGCTCGCCCGGCGGCCGCAGCGTCATCTCGTAGCGGCAATCCATCGGCATGAAGGGCGAGACATGGAAGACCTTGTCGAACCCGTGCTGCAATGGCCGGTCGTCCCGCGGCGCATTCGCGTCCAGCGGTACGAGGTACACATGGGCGTCGCCGAACGTGTTGCACACCTGGTAGAGCACCGCCGAGAGATGCCCGTGCCGGTTGCGGCAGAAATAGACGCTGATGGGGTTGAAGACGTAGCCGAGGATTCTCGGTAGGCATAGGATCGACACGCGCCCGCCGACCGGGTCGATCCCGGCATTCGCGAGCTGTTCATCGACCCATGCGCGCAGGCTGCTCCCATCCCGCGGTCCGTGATCGCGGTCATGGAAAGAAAACAGGCCGGCCCGGTTGTAGGCGAACAGCCGCGAGTTGCAGTCCAGCGCCTCGAGCTCGTCCATATCGAGCAGCAGGTAAAAGACGCGATAGCGCAGCCGATGGGCGCGCGGCCGTTGGCGGGCGTGCACGACATGGCCGGCATAGGCTGCTGAATTCGCTATCGTGCGTTCGCTCATTCGGCCGCGATGACCAGTTCTTCGACGTCGGCCGGCTGCACGTGGATTCGTCCCGAGGCGTCGGCAACGGTCCAGGGGCGCGAAAGTTCGCCGAGCTCCTCGGCGACCGCAAGCCCGGACTGGAGTGCATCCTCATGGAACCCGAACCCAAAGTAGCTGCCGCAGAACCACGTCCGGTTCCGCCCCTGGAGTGACCACAATTCCGGCTGGGCCGCCAGGGCACCGGAGTCGAACATCGGATGGTCGTAGTCGAAACGCGCCACTGCGTTCGCGGGTGTCTCGGCGGGATTGAGCGTGATGAACGCATCTTCGCGCCGATCCAGGTCCTGCAGGCGGTTCAGCCAGTAGCTCACCCGTGGTGGTCCGGGGCGCCTGTCTCCGGAGACGGCCATGTAGTTCCAGCTGGCCCAGACATTGCGCCGCCGGGGCATCTGAGCGGGATCCTTGTGCAGATAGGTCCGGTTGCGGGTATAGGGGATCGCGCCCAGCAGCGCGGTCTCGTCCGGCGTGGGGTCGGCCAGCATCGCGAGCGCATCGTTCGCGTGGCCGGCGATGACGACATGGTCGAACTCGGTCCTCACGCCTCGCTCGTCGACGATCGAGACGCCGCGTGGATGGCGGGTGATGCGCGAGACACCTCGGCCGAGCTGTATATGTTCGGCGAAGGGGGCCGTCAGGCGATCGACATAGGTTCGGCTGCCGCCGGCGACGGTTCGCCACCGTGGCCGGTCCTGAAGCTGGAGCAGGCCGTGGCTGTCGAAGAATCGCACGAAGGCCTCGGCGGGATAGGCGCGCATGTCCTCCGCGCTCGACGACCAGATCGCCGCGCCCATGGGCAGCAGATGGTCTTCCGCGAATTCCCGGCCGTAGGACCCGCGGTCGAGATACTGGCCGAGCGTCAGGCCGGTGAGCGCGCCGGCGGCGAGGTCTGCCGGGGCCGCCGCATAGAAGCGCCGGAGGTCGCCGATCATGGACCAGAAGCGTGGCCGAACGATGTTCCGCGGCTGGCCGAACAGGCCGCGCGGCACGTCGCTTGAATATTCTAGGCGGCCGCTGTCCAGCGACACCGCGAACGACATGTCCCCGGCCTTGGTCTCGACACCGAGATGGCGGAACAGCGCCACCAGGTTCGGGTAGTTGCGTTCGTTGTAAACGATGAAACCGGTGTCCACCGGGGTCTCGCGGCCGTCGAGGACAATCCGGCGCGTGTTGGCGTGGCCGCCGGACCAACCGGCGCGCTCGAAGACCGTGACCGAGTGGTGTCGGGACAGCAGCCAAGCGGCGGACAGGCCGGCGATGCCGGTGCCGACGACGGCGATCTGGTAACTGGAGCGGGGCATCGGGGGGACTTATCCGTACTTCTGTGGAGGCAACTGATCGTTCTACGCAGGCGCCGCGGCCATGGATTATAGATGATCGGGGGAGGGTGAACGAGTGATCCAATCGGCGTTTCGGGGCGTAAACGGCTTCGAAGGGAAATTCAGATGCACGCCCAAGCCCTGTATGCTGACGATGTCAAACTTGTGCCGCCCGTGCGCCGTATGCCGCGGCGCGGGGCCGGCATCCGTGTGTTGAGGCCGCCCGCGGGTTCCGCGTCGGGGAAAGCGAAGAACGAGATGCAGATGAAGGGTCCGGACTGGGGTGAGGTGCTGTCCGCCGTCGCGTCGCAGGACAAGGCGTCCTTCGCGACCCTGTTCCGGCACTTCGCGCCGCGCGTGAAGTCCTACATGCTGCGGCTCGGCTCCGACGATTCCCAGGCAGAGGAACTGGCGCAGGAGACCATGGCCATGGTGTGGCGCAAGGCGGGGCAATACGACCCGGCGCGCGCCGCCGCCTCGACCTGGATCTTCACCATCGCGCGAAACCTGCGCATCGATGCATTCCGGCGGGCAAACCGCCCGGAGCTCGATCCCGAGGATCCGGCCCTGGTGCCCGATGCGCCGCCGCAGGGCGACGCGGTGGTTGAGCAGAAACAGAATGCCGAGCGCGTTCGCGCGGCGCTTGCGGCGCTGCCGGACGAACAGCGCCAGGTCCTCCATATGTCCTTCTTCGACGACAAGACCCACAGCGAGATCGCGGCGGCTCTGGATCTTCCGCTGGGAACCGTCAAATCCCGTATTCGACTGGCCTTTGGGCGCGTGAAGGCGTCCATCGGCGAATCAGGTGAGTGATTGTCCATGACCATGCATGATCTTCCGCAATATCACCCGGACGACGAACTGCTCGTTTCCTATGCCGCGGGTGAACTGAACGAAGCCTGGGCGCTCCTGATTGCGACCCACACAGCCGTGTGCCCGGTCTGCCGCGACAGGGTCGGGACGGCCGAGGCACTGGGCGCGGCCTTGCTCGAGGATGTATCCGCCGGCGAGCTGGCGGTGATGGCCGACGACGCGCTCGAGCGCGCGCTGGCGCGCGCGTCGGAGCAATCGGAGCAACACGACGAAATCCCGAGAACGCCGTCGATCCTGACGGAATCCGCGCCGGTGCTGCCCCGGCCGTTGCGCGACTATGCGGGCGGTGACGTCGACTCCCTCAAATGGCGGCGTCTCGGTTCGAGCGCCTACCACGTCCCGCTGGTGGCGAAGCGGGGCGCGCCGACCGCGCGGCTGTTGCGTATCCCGGGCGGGACGGCGGTGCCGGAGCACGGCCACAACGGTCTCGAGCTGACCATGGTGCTGGCGGGTAGTTTCACCGATGACGGCGCGCGCTTCGCCCGCGGCGATGTCGAGACCGCCGATGTGGATGTCGAGCACCAGCCCGTTGCCGAGGCCGGGGACGACTGCATCTGTCTCGCGGTCACCGATGCGCCGCTGCGCTTCCGGGGGCCGGTCGCACGGCTTCTGCAGCCCTTCATCGGCATCTAGCGGCGTTCGGGCAGACCCATCAGGCTGGCGCCGGCGCCCGGTCGGCGCTAATTAGGGGCGTAACGTCACGTGACGGGCGCTCGTAGCTCAGTCGGATAGAGCGCGGGATTCCTAATCCCGAGGCCGCAGGTTCGAATCCTGCCGGGCGCGCCATTCGCGATAGTCAGTTCCGGACGCGTTCCGGTTTGCCCGACGCCGCAGACCGTACCAGCGCTTCCATGAACGCGACATTGGCGACCTTCTGTTCGTCGGTGAACCGGTACTCGGACTTTCCGGCGACTGCGTCCGCCCAGGCCTCGAGGTTCCGCCGGACGATATTGGTCGGCTTGTAGATCCGCCGCTCGCGCTTCCCGCCGGGCGTTCCGATATACATGTGGGACTCGCCTGGCGTCGCGGCGTGCGCCGTTTCGTGAATGTCGACCCAACCCTTGTTGCCGAATACGGCGAGCCGGGCATAGAACGGGGTTGCCGACACGACGTTGATGGTGCCCACCGCCCCGCCGACAAAGGTGAACTGAACCGACACAAGGTCCCCGTTCGCGCGATCGAGCGCGCGCTGGCCGGTGACCGCGCGGACCTCGCGTACCGGCCCGAGCATGCTGATCAGCAGGTCGGTCATATGGACGCCAGTGCCGGTCCAGCCGGCAGCCGGCGCCTCCGCGGTGCTGGCCCGCCAGTCACCGGTCGCGAACGTACCGGCCATCTCGTAGGAATAGTTTCCCTCGACGGACATGATCGTGCCCAGTTCGCCGCGCGAGATCATCCCGGCGAGTTTCTCCATCGCGGTCTCGAAGCGGCGCTCATGTCCGATGCCGAGCACGATGCCTTTCGCCGCGCAGGCTTTCACCATCTTCCGGGCACTTGTCGCGGTCAGGCTGAGCGGTTTCTCGCAGAAGACCTGTTTGCCCGCTCGCGCGGCCTGCAGCACCAGCGCTTCGTGGGTCGAGTGGGGTGTGACGAGCACGACCCCGTCGATGGCCGGATCGTCGAGCACGGCCTGGTAGTCGTCGGACAGGACGATGCCGTTCTCCGTGGCAAAATCCCGTGCCGATGCGGGATCGACATCGACCCCGGCGACCACCCGAAGCTTTCGGTTGCCGTGAAGCAGCCCGACGACGTGGCGTCCCCACCAACCCAGCCCAACAACGGCGATATTCATCATGATGTGCGGGCCTCCGGGGCCGGTTGTGTCTATCCTTTGACGGAACTATTGCACAGAACGGCGGTTTCATGGGGTGGGCGCGTGCCTCTTTCGGGCACATCGTTTGTGGTGAGATATCGAGTTCCCACAAAAAAAGCCCCGGCGACCGGCCGGGGCTTCTCCTTTTTAGATGTCAGGGTGACGATCAGTCGTCGCCGCCCGCCTGCGCCACATCGTCCGCCAGTTCTTCCGGCAGGATGAGGTTCAGGATGATCGCGATGAACGCCGCCGGCAGAAGGCCGGAGGCCAGCAGCACGCGGATCGAGTCCGGGACATGCTGGAGCGCGCCCGGCTCGAGATAGAGCCCCAGGCCGAATGCCATGGAGACGGCGAAGATGATCATGTTCCGCCGGTTCCATGTGACCTCGGCGAGCATCGACAGGCCGGCCGCGGCCACCATGCCGAACATGACGATGACGCCGCCACCGAGCACCTCGATGGGGATCGTCGTGACGATCGCCCCGACCTTGGGGATCAACCCGGCGAGGACCAGGAAGATGGCGCCGATGGTCACCACGTGGCGGCTCATGACGCCGGTCATGGCCACCAGGCCGACATTCTGGCTGAACGAGGTGTTCGGCAGCGCGCCGAACAGGCCCGCAACGGCGGAGCCGAGGCCGTCGGCATAGGTCGCGCCGACGATCTCCTTGTCCGTGGCCTCGCGCCCGGCGCCGCCCTTGGCGATGCCCGACACGTCACCGACGGTCTCGACCGCCGACACGAAGGCCATGAGACAGAAGCCGATGATCGCCGCGGTCGTGAACTCGACCCCGAACGGGAAGAGCTCCGGCACCTCGAAGACGGCCGCGCGGCCGACATTGGCGAAGCTCACCATGCCCAGCGCGTAGGCGAAGATGTAGCCGACGATCAGGCCGATCAGCACGGCGGCGACCGACCACATGCCCCGGGCGAAGAACTTCAGACCCAGGGTCACCACGATCACGCTGCCGGCGACGGACCAGTTCAGCAGGCTGCCGTATTCCGGCTTGCCGATGGCGGGAACGCCACCCGCTGCGTACTGGATACCGACCTTCAGCAGGATCAGCCCGATCAGCAGCACGACGATGCCGGTGATCAGCGGCGGGAGCGCAAACCGGATCTTGCCGATGAACGTGCCGAGCAGGGCGTGGAACAGTCCACCAACCAGGACGCCGCCGAACAGGGCCGGCAGCGCCTCGACGCCCTGGCCCGCGACGAGCGGGATCATGATCGGCAGGAACGCGAAGCTCGTGCCCTGCACGACCGGCATCTTTGCCCCCACGGGGCCGATGCCGATGGTCTGGATCAGGGTCGCGACGCCGGCGAACAGCATCGACATCTGGATCATGTAGATCAGGACCGGGAAGTCCGGCGAGTTCGAGCCGAAGCCGAACCCGGCGGCGCCGGCGACGATGATCGCGGGGGTCACGTTGGAAATGAACATTGCCAGCACATGCTGGATGCCGAGCGGAATCGCTTTCGTGATCGGCGGCGTGTAGTTCGGATCGCGGAGCTGTTCCGGCGTCCCGAGGTTGGACGTGTTTGCCATCTTTAGATGTGCCTCCAGTGGTTGATGAGAAGCCGCCGGACTCTGACGCGCGGGTCAGTCCCCGGTTCTTGTTATTTCGTAGGGTTCGTTGAACCAGTGCTCCTCGAGGTTTTCGCCGGGGCCGATACGGTCGACCACGGCGAAGAGACCGGGTTCATGGAGCGGCGTGAGAACGCCGTGCCAGGTCCCCCGGCGATAATTGACGCCCTGACCAGGTGCGGTCAGGAACGCCTTGGGGTCGTGCGGGCGCCCGTCCAGGTCGTCCGCGACGATGACGAGAAACGGATCCGCAGTCATCGGCAGAAAGGCCTGGCTGCCGAGCGGGTGCCGCTCCATCATGTTCAGTGTGTAGGGAAGGCTGCGCGCCTCGGCCTTGAAGAGGCTGATGCCGGCGCGACCGTCCTCGTGCTCCAGATCCAGTCGGGCGCGGTCGTGATAGCGGCCGCACAGGCCCTGGTTGATGATCATGTCCGGCTCGCCCGCGCTCTCGATCACGTCGCCGTAGGGGGCGAACGCCTCGGGCGTGAGAGCGATGGGCGTGAGCGGGGTGGCCGTGATCGTCATGCGGCACGTCCGAACAGGCGCAGCCGGCTGACCCCGCCATCGGGGAAGATGTTGAGCCGCACATGGGTGACCGGTTCGTGGTCGCTCAGCTGGTTGTCCAGGAACTCGTGCACCGCGTCGGCCGAGAGTTTCTGCTGGTTCAGGAGCGTGAGCCAGGCCTCGGAGCCCTTGATGTTGTCGTCGCCGATATCGACGCCGATCGTGCCCAGGTCGGCCGCCTGGATCGAGCAGCTGTCAGGGAAGTTGCCCTTGAAGTAGGCGGTGTCGACGACCGCGCGGGAGATCGTGCCGCGTACGCCGAGCGCAATGACGATCCAGTCATGGCCGGGGCCGCGCCGGCGCCGGGTTTCCCAGCCGTCGCCCATATTCTGGCCGCGCCCCGGGACGAGCAGCCGGTGATAGGTGCCGTAGTGAGCGTCGGAATAGGCGACGATCCGGCCGCCGGTGAGGGTCGCCGCGAGATCGATGTCGCGGCCCTCGATGCTGGCCGGGTCGAGATAGGGGGTGCCAAACACCCGCAGCCGCGCGACTCCGCCGTCGGGATGGATGTGGAAGCGCAGGTGGCTCCATACATTGTCGTCGGCGCACGGCAGGAAGTGGTGCGAGTCCGGATCGAGATGCTGCATCCCGACCAGCTCCGTCCACGCCGTGTCGTCGTCGGGGTCGCCGTCCGACCGGCAGGCCTCGATCCGGCATTCCGGCGGGTGGTTGCCGGTAAAGAAGGACGTATCCACGTCGAAGCCGTCGATCGTCCCCGGCACCGCCAGCGCGATCACAGCATGGTCGTGCCCGCCACCGCGCCGGCGCCGGGTCTCCCAGCCATCCATCCACTTGCCGTGGTCGTCATACTTGTCGGTGATGAAGATGGGGCTTGAGTCCTGCAGCATGCGCACCAGCGGGGCGAAGAACTCGTCCGTCGCCGAGACGCCGCGCGCGCCGAGCCCCGCCGATGCAAGGTTGATCGCGTTGCGCGCGAAGTCTGGCATCTCGTCGGCGCGAAGCAGCGGCTTGCGTTCCAGGTTCATGGCGGCGTCAGTCATCGAGCATGTCCTTCAGGCGCAGAAGCGCGATCCGTTCGACCTGGCGGCATGCCTCGGCGAACTCCGTCTCGCGGTCGTGTGCGACCCGCGTTTCGAACGCCGCGAGGATCTCCGCCTTCGTGAGCCCCTTCACCGCGATGATAAATGGGAATCCGAATGCGTCGCGATAGGCAGTGTTCAGGCGCTCGAAGGTCGCGCGTTCGCGGTCGGTGAGGGCATCGAGACCCGCGGACGCCTGTTCGGCGGTGGATTCGTCGGTCAGCCGCCTGGCCTGGGCGAGCTTTCCGGCCAGGTCCGGATGCGCCGTCAGCACGCCGAGGCGTTCGTCCTCGCTGGCCGCCCGGAACGCCCGCGCCATCGCGCCGTGCAGCCCCGTGGCCATGTCGTGCGCGGGCCCGAGCTCGAGTTCGAACGCGCGCTCGGCGACCCAGGGCGAGTGCTCGAAGACGCCGCCGTAGCGCGAGATGAACGCATCCCGCTCAAGACGGGAAGGCCTGTCCGACAGGTCGGGGGCGGGGTGGGTCGCGTGCCAGTGCCGCGCGATGTCGACGCGCCGCGCGAACCAGACCGCGTCGTGGGACCGGGCGTACTCGACGAAACGCTTCAGCGCCTGGATGCGGCCTGGCCGGCCGACGATCCGGCAGTGCAGGCCGATCGAGAGCATCTTCGGCGATCCGGCCTGGCCTTCCTCGTAGAGCGCGTCGAAGCTGTCCTTGAGGTAGTTGAAGAACTGGTCGCCGGCATTGAAGCCCTGGGCGGTGGCGAAACGCATGTCGTTCGCTTCCAGGGTGTAGGGCACGACGAGCAGCGGCGTGCGGCCGGACATGTGCCAGTAGGGCAGGTCGTCGGCGTAGCTGTCGGCCGTGTAGGCGAAGCCGCCGATTTCGGCGATGAGGTCGAGGGTGTGCTCCGTGCCGCGGCCGGTGTACCAGCCCAGCGGACGCGCGCCGGTCGCCTCGGTGTGAATGCGGATACCTTCCTCGATCAGCCGGCGTTCCTCGTCGACCGGGATGTCCTTCCACTCGATCCACTTGTGGCCGTGGCTGGCGATTTCCCAGCCGGCGTCCAGCATCGCGGCGGTCTGGGCCGGGGAGCGTTCGAGGGCGGTGCCCACCGCGTAAACGGTGACGGGGATGTCGGCGCCTGTGAACAGCCGGTGCAGACGCCAGAAGCCCGCGCGCGCGCCGTACTCGTACATCGTCTCGATGTTCCAGTGGCGCTGGCCAGGCCAGGGCTGGGCGCCGACCACCTCCGACAGGAACGCCTCGGAGGCCGCGTCGCCATGGAGGATGTTGTTCTCGCCACCCTCCTCGTAGTTGATCACGAACTGGACCGCGATGCGGGCGCCGCCCGGCCATTGCGGGTCCGGCGGCACGGCACCGTAGCCGTGCAGATCGCGTGGATAACGTGTCAAGTTTGTCCCCCTCGGCAAACTGGCATTTACGTATAATCGAATTAAATGCGTTCGATTTTCAAAAAGAACAAGAAAGACATATATCGAAACACGGGTTTCGATTCGGCGTAATAGGCGGTTGGATCGCAACGCGCGGTTCGCAGCGCAAGACAGGGGGGCACCCGATGGCCGGCGACGGCGGATATCTGACGACTCATGTGCTGGACACCGCGCGCGGCACGCCCGCGGCGGGCCTGCGGATCGACTTGTTTCGCCTCGACGGCGACGCGCGCAAGCACCTCGGAACTTTCACGACCAACGCGGACGGTCGCACGGATGCGCCGGTTCTGCCGGTCGAGGCGTTTGCGACGGGTGCCTACGAGCTGCTCTTTCATGCCGGCGACTACATCGCCGGCTCGGGTGCGGCGCTTGCCGAGGGAGTGTTTCTGGACAGCGTGCCGATCCGCTTCACGATCGCCGATGCCGGCGCGCACTATCACGTACCGCTGCTTCTTTCGCCCTACGGCTACGCGACCTACCGCGGAAGCTGAAACACGGATTCCCGTTCCTTGAGCTGCTGCTTGCACCGCTTGACCATGAAGTCGATGAACAGCTGGATCTTCGGATCCTGGAAACGCTTGTGCGGGTAGAGACACGCCAACTGCGCCGGCTCGGGCGGTGTCATCCGCGCGACCGGGACGAGGGTGCCCGCGCGGAGATGCTCGGCGATCTCGAACACCGGCTTCATGGCTATGCCCCGTCCGTCGAGCGCCCACGCCGTGAGCACATCGCCGTCGTCGGACTCGAACGGCCCCGAGACATCGAAACGCTTCGGCCCGTTGTCGGTCACCAGCGTCCAGCGGGTTTCGTCGGCGCCGGGAAACCGCAGCATCAGGCAATCATGTCCGTCTGCAACCAGATCGTCGCCGCCCGCCGGCGTGCCGCGGCGCGCGAGATAGTCGGGCGCGGCACAAAGCACCCGCGGGCATTCCGCGATGTTGGTCAGGCGCAGCGCCGAGTCCGCGAGGTTTCCGAGATGGAACGCGATGTCCACGCCCTCGCGCGTCAGGTCCACGTTACGGTCGGACATGCGCAGGCGCACGCTGATGTCGGGGTAGGCGTCCTTGAAATCCGGGACGTGGGGCGCGATCAACCGCTTTCCGACCCCCAGCGGCGCGGCGACGTAGATCGAACCGCGCGGATTTCGGGCGATACTGGCGACGGCGGCCTCGGCCTCCTCGATCGCCTGGAGAATTTTGACCGCGCCGTCATAGTAGGTGGTGCCGTGCTCGGTCGGGTGCAGCCGACGAGTCGTGCGGTTGAACAGGCGCACACCAAGATGTTTCTCCAGCCGCGAGATGCGGCTCGACGCGACGGCGGGCGAGACCTGCTGGTCGCGTGCAGCCTCGGACATGCTGCCGAGCTCGAAGACCCGGACGAACATGCGGATGTTTTCAACATGCGGCATCGTGTGTGCAATCTATCGGAAATGGCTGCAAGATCGGCAAGCAATTGTGGAGCACGGCGCGTGACGCTGCGCGTTACGGGGTAAGCAGGGGGATTGGATGGAAACCGCACTGGTCATGGAGTGGCTGTCCTTCGCGGCGCGATGGTTTCACGTCATCGCGGGCATCGCGTGGATCGGCTCGTCCTTCTACTTCATCGCGCTCGACCTCGGGCTGCGCAAGGTCCCGGACCTGCCCGAGGGCGCCTACGGGGAGGAATGGCAGGTCCATGGCGGCGGCTTCTATCACATCCAGAAATACCTGGTGGCCCCGGCTGCGCTGCCGGAGCACCTGACCTGGTTCAAGTGGGAGTCCTACTGGGCCTGGATGTCGGGGTTCATCCTGATGACGCTGGTCTACTACGCCGGTGCGGAACTCTACCTCGTCGATCCCGCCGTCCTCGACATCTCTCCGATCGCGGGCATCGCGATCTCGATCGGTTCGCTGGTGTTCGGCTGGTTCGCCTACGACCTCATCTGCAGGAGCCCGCTCGGGCGTAACAACACGACCCTGATGCTGCTGCTCTACGTGCTGCTGGTGATCATGGCGTGGGGCTACACGCAGGTGTTCACGCCGCGTGCGGCATTCCTGCATCTCGGCGCGTTCACCGCGACCATCATGTCGGCGAACGTCTTCCTGACCATCATCCCGAGCCAGCGCATCGTGGTCGCCGACCTCAAGGCGGGCCGCAAACCCGAGGCGAAGCACGGGATTCTCGCCAAGCAACGTTCGACCCACAACAACTACCTGACCCTGCCGGTCGTGTTCCTGATGCTGTCGAATCATTACCCGCAGGCGTTCGCGACCGAGTTCAACTGGGTCATCGCCAGCCTGATCTTCCTGATGGGCGTCACGATCCGCCACTATTTCAACTCGGTGCATGCGCGCAAGGGCAGCCCGCTTTGGACCTGGGGCGCGACGGTGATGATCTTCATCATCGTCATGTGGCTTTCGGCCTTCTCGCCGCTGTTCGAATCCGAGGCCGAGGAAAGCACCGAGCTGACCCCGTCGCAGCAGCGCTTCGTCGCATCGCCGCACTTCGGCGAGGTGCGCAACATCGTGCAGGGGCGCTGCGCCATGTGCCACGCTTCGGTGACGGCATGGGACGGCATCGTCAAGGCGCCGAAGGGTGTGAAGCTCGAAACCGACCGCCAGATCGCCGCCCATGCGCGCGCGATCTACCTCCAGGCCGGCCATACCCGCGCGATGCCGCCGGCGAACGTGTCCTTCATGGAGGATGACGAGCGCCGGCTAATTATCGAATGGTACAACTCCGTCGTCGGCCTGGGGTTTGCTGCGATCCTCGACTGATCGGCCGGCTTTTCAGGTTTTTTTGGTGCAAATGCGCCGCGATAGTTCGCGCAGTTTCAGTGCGAATCGCGCTACCACGCCGGGATGGCGCGAACTTCCACACGTCCCGAACACGATCCCGATGCCTGGCGCGGCGATACCGTCTTTGGGACGCGCGTTGACGGATGCGGGCGGACCGGGCGCAGCCTCGTTCTCGACATCGATCACGCGGCGGGCGGCGTTTTGGACGGCGGTGCCGTGGAGATGCGCCGTTCGCCGACCGACCTCGTCTTCGACGATGTACGCGATCTGGAGATGTCGCTTCAAAGCCCGGGCGACGAGACCCGCGCGCAGGTGATCGAGCGCATCGAGTGCCAGCCGCCGGCCGACGGGTTTGGTGGCCACTCCCGCTGGCGGATCGTGCTGCGTCACCCGGCCGGGGGTACAATCAGTTTCCGCGCGCGCGATCTTTCGTTGGTGCGGCGTCAGTCCCGGCCGGCATCGAGCGGATAGTTCCAGATCAGCCGGATGGCGATCAGCTTGAAGGCGACCGGAACCAGGCCGTAAAGCATTGCCAGGATCAGGAGCGCATCCTGGCTGTTGCGCTCCGCGTCACCGCTGAACCCCGCCAGCCCCAGAATGGGAAATGCGATCCCGACACCCAGCGCAAGGGGAATCTTGGTGGCGACCCCCCAGAGCCCGAACAGCGTGCCGGCGCGCCCATAACCGGTCTCGGTGGCGTCCAGGTCCACGACCTCGGCCTGCATGGACGGCGGCATGACGAGTTCGGCGCCCAGCGGGATGCCCGTCCAGACGCAGATCAGGACGAACCAGATGAGATCGCCCGGACCGAGCAGAACGGCGGGCCAGAACCCCAGCGTCGCCATGACCATCGCGATGATCCAGGTCCGGCGTTTCCCGAGCCGCCGGCTGACGGCGAGCCAGACCGGCAGGGCCGCGATGGCGCTCGCGAAGTAGATGATCAGCAGAACCCATGATCGGTCCGGGCGGCCCAGAACGTGCTCTGCGTAGAGCAGGAACAGCGTTGCCGGCAGGCCATAGGCGATGCCGTTCACGAAATAGGCGGAGATCAGGAGCCGAAAGGGCCGGTTGCGCCACAACCGGCGAAAACCGACATGCGCGGCAATCCGCGGGGCCGCTGGCTCGTGGTGCGCGGCTCCGGGGTCGGGAAGCGCGACGAGCGCGGCCGCGACGGTCACAGGGGTCAGGACAAGCAGCGCGATCGCGGTTCCGTCCATGATGATCGCGCGGTCGATTCCGAAGAGCGCGGGTACGGCCATCGCGCCGAGGGTGCCGAACACGAGCGCTGCCTCGCGCGCACCGGCAATCCGGCTGCGCTCGTGATAGTCGGGCGACAGCTCGGCTGCCCAGGCGGTGTAGGGCAGCATCACCATCGTGCCGCCCAGGTAGAGCGCGAATGTCGCGCCGGCGAGGTGCAGCGCGCCGACATCGTCGGGCGGGCGGAACAGCGCCCAGGCGCCGATCACCATCAGTGGCGCACCGGCCAGCAACCACGGCCGCCGTCGCCCGAAACGGGTGTGGAAGCGGTCCGAAAGAATCCCGATCAGCGGATCGGTCACGACATCCCAGACCCGCGCACCGAGCAGGATCAGGCCGACGGTCGCAAAGCCGAGGCCGAGATCGTCCGCGTAGAAGGTGGGTACCGTGATGAAAAGCGGCAGCAGCAGGATGGCCAGCGGCAGGCCCGGCAGACCGTAGGCGAAGAGCTGGAGCGCGGAAAGGCGGGAGGAAACCATTCAGTCGCCGTTCGTTGCCATGAGTCGACGATCAGCGCCGGTCGTTCATGATGTTGCCGGCCATGCTGACGGGAATCTCGCCCGTGCGCTCGCGCAGGCGGTAGGTGACCTGTGCGCCGCGGGCAACGAAGGCGAGCCCGACGAGAACGCCGGCGTCGTCGTACCAGAGATCGATCTCGAGATCGCCGTCGAGGCGGTAATGTGTCGCCGGAATTGCGCCGCCGGGGCCGGGGACGGTTTTCCGTCCGACCTTCCGGGTTCTCACCTCGAGCAGTTCGCCGGTCTGGGAATTGATCATCCGGGTCTGGCGGACGGTCGAGGCCATCCAGTAGGTGGTCGGCAGCATCGCCGCGGACAGCTTCGAGCCCGGATCCTGGTCCGAGCTGACGGACAGGACGTCGTTCCCGGCGCGTGCCTTGACCCAGTGCTGCTCGCCGTTGTCGTCGGTTTCGCTGTTCATTGCCACCAACCGCCCGCCCTGCCAGGACGTTCGGTTGCGGTGCGTGTACGCGAACACGATGAACGGTCCGAACGTGATCTCCAGGTCAATCTCGATCGCGACAGCCAGGGTGCCGTCGGGGCGCGTTTCGAACGTCAGCGCGTGTGCACCGATGTTTCGGCCGTCGAGCTCGACGTCGAAGCGCAACGTTCCGTCCGTCGGGTTTGCGGCGGCCGGCGGCACGGCGATTAGGAGTGCTGTGAACCAAGCGAACAGCGTGGCGCGGAATTTCGGATGTCCCGGCATGTCAAAATCGGTACGCAGCGCGCGGCTGCGCGGATCACGGAGACGGCTTTCTAGTCAGGCCTGCCGGTCCAGCGTTTCAGCAGGTCGTGTTCGATCCCGAACAGATCGAGCGCCCGGCCGACCGTATGGTCCACCATGTCCTCGATGGTCTCGGGCCGGGGATAGAAGGCGGGCATGGGCGGCATGACGATGGCGCCGATCTCCGAGGCTTCCGTCAGTGTACGCAGATGGCCTGTGTGCAGCGGGCTCTCGCGAACCATCAGCACCAGCCGCCGGCGTTCCTTCAGCGTCACGTCGGCCGCGCGGGTCAGCAGGGTCTGGGTCGCGCCCGATGCGATCTCGGCAGCCGATTTCACCGCGCAGGGCGCGACGATCATGCCCAGCGTGATCATCGAGCCCGATGAGATGGCCGCCCCCACGTCGTTCTCGGCATAGACGACGTCGGCGAGGTCGTACAGCTGATCACGCGAGAGGTCGGTCTCGTAACCGAGGGTCATCAGCCCGGGGCGGGTGACGACCAGGTGGCTCTCCACCTCGCATTCGCGCAGCGCCTCGAGCAGGCGGATGCCGTAGGCGATCCCGGTGGCGCCGGAAATGCCGACGATCAGGCGGCGCGGCTCGCCGGCGGGAAAGTAGGGGTCATGGGTCATCGTTTGCAGGGCCGTCAGGCCGGGCCGGCGAGAGCCCGAACCTCGTCATCATCGGGGAAACGCGCGGTGTCGAGCTTCGAGAAGAGAAGGGCGCCGTCCTTCGTGATTTCGAACGATCCGGTTCGCCCGGGCGCGATCTCGACGGTTTCGCCAAGCTGTTCGAGCAGGTCCCTCGCACGGAGCGCACGCGGCTCGTAGTTTCAGAGTTTGCAGTATTCGATCCGGAAGCTCATCTGGCTCACCTGTGTGCGGGCATGTTGTCCAACATATGATGCCCGGCGCGGGAAAGAGCAACCGTCCGCCGTGCGCGCTAGAGCGCAACGCCGGGTTCGTCGAGCCCGTGGGCGGCAAGCTCGCGCGTGATGTGATCGTAGGCGTCGTCAACGGAATCGGTCCGGTGGAAAAGGTCGATGTCACCGGGGCTGATCGTGCCGAACTCGATCAGCGCATCCATGTCGATCACGCGATCCCAGAACTCGTGGCCGAACAGTACAACGGGCAGGCGCTTCTTGATCTTCTGGGTCTGTACCAGGGTCAGGATCTCGAACAGTTCGTCGAGGGTGCCGAAGCCGCCCGGGAACAGGACGACGGCCTTCGCGGGGTAGGTGAACCAGAACTTCCGCATGAAGAAGTAGTGGAACATCACGTTCAGCTCGCGGCTGACATAGGGGTTCTCGAAGTCCTCGAAGGGCAACGAGATCGTCAGCCCGATGTTCATGCCCTTGGCCTCGGACGCCCCCCTGTTGGCGGCCTCCATGATGCCGGGTCCACCCCCGGTGCAGACGACGAAGCGGCGCTTGTCCTCGCCCAGCCCCTTCGACCATTCGGTCAGCCGGAAGGCGAGTTTGCGGGCTGCTTCGTAGTAAGCGGACATGCGTTCCGCACGTTCGGCCTCCCTCGGATCGGCTTCGCCGCGTGCCGCCGCTGCGGCCATGGCGGCGGCGTCCTCGGCCGACTTGATGCGCGCGGAACCCATGAACACGATCGTGTCGTCGATGTCGTAATGCTCGAAGCGGGACAGCGGCTCCTGATACTCTGACAGGATACGGATCGCCCGCGCCTCGCGGCTGTGCAGGAAGTCCGGATTCTCGTATGCCTTCGGTGGAATCACGGTGCTTTTGCCGGGGCGTGGATCGCTCATGGCGGGATGTCCTTCCAGCGCCGGTATGGCCGGCTCAGCCGTCGGAAAATTCGGGAATGTTCGGGCGCGCGCCCCACATGCAGAAGGACTCGTCCTTGAAGGGCAATTGGCGTGGTCGCCAGCTCTCGTCCACGTTCCGTACGCCGGACGAATACTCGTAGGTCATCCCGTCGGGGCCCTCGTAGTAGAGGAACATGGCACCCGACGTCGGGTGCCGCCCGGGCCCGAACCTGATCTGGACCTGGCGCTCGGTCAGGAAATAGTGCGAGCGCATGATGTCGTCGATGCTCTCGACCTGGAAGTTGATGTGTTGGATGCCGGCATGGTCGGTCGGGAACAGTGCGATGCGGTGGTGCACCTCGTCGAAGGACATTAGCGCCGCATCGCCGATCCGGTCGTTCGCCTGGATGTTGAACAGGCCGCTCCAGAATTTCTCGTCGCGCGCGGGGTTGTCCGTCTTGATCCCGATGTGACTGAACTCGGTGATACCCGCGTCGCGCGACGGAAAATACCGGCGCCCGGAATGGTGCGGGCGGACGACCAGGTCGACCGAGTTGCCCGTGGGGTCGCGGAAGTTGATGAACCCCATGACCCGGCGCGCGGCCGCTTCGTCGTCGCTGCCGCGGCGTACCGCGACGCCCGCCGCCTCGAGCGTGGTCGCTGCCGCGTCGAGCGCTTCGGACGTTTCCACCTCCAGCCCGAAGGTGTGGTCGGCCGGGTCACCAGCGAAGTAGCAGATGTTGTGATCCCGGTCGTCGCCGCGGAGATAGACCTGTCCGTCGGCGCGGGCGACCTCCTCGAGCCCGATCATGGACGTCGCGAAGTCGACCGCCGATTTGAGGTCGGCGGTGCCGAGGCGGCAGTAGCGGATATCGACGATCTCAATCATGAGCCGGTCTCACGGGATCCGGACGCCGATCACTCCGCGGCATTCTCGCCTTCGAGAACGCTCAGGTCGGGGCGCGAGCCCCAGGCGCAGAACGAGGCGTCGTTGACGGGGAACTGGCGGGCGCGCCAGCTGTCGTCGACCATCCTCACGCCGCAGGAGTATTCGTAGATCATGTCGTCCGGGCCGTAGAAGTAGAGGAACCGTGCACCGGAAAGCGAATGCCGCCCCGGCCCGGCCTGGATGCGCACCTGGTGATCGCGCAGGAAGTAGTTCGAGCGCATCACGTCGTCGGTCTCGTGGACCTGGAAGTTGATGTGCTGGATGCCGGGCTTGTTCGACGGGAACAGGGCGAAGCGGTGATGCACCGCATCGAAGGTCATGAGGGCGGACCAGCCGATCCAGTCGCTGGTCCGGAAGTTGAACATCTCGGACCAGAACTTCTCGGCCTCGCGCGGGTCGGTCACCGCGAGCCCGATATGGCTGAACTCGTCGATGCCGGCGTCACGCCCGGGGAAGTAGCGCCGTCCGGAGGCGAACGGCCGTACCGTCAGGTCGATGGAGTTTCCGCTCGGGTCCTTGAAGTTGATGTAGCCCATGCACCGGCGCGCAGCGGCCTCCTCGTCGCTGCCGCGATACACCTCGAGGCCGGCCGCGGACAGGCTGCTTTCCGCCGCGTCGAGCGCGTCGAAGTCCGCGAGCTCCAGGCCCAGCGTGTGGTCGGTGGGATCGCCCTGGAAGTAGCAGATATTGTGGTCGCGGTCGTCGCCGCGCATGTAGGCGGCACCGTTCTCGCGCCCCACGTCCTCCAGCCCGATCATGTCGGTGGCGAATTTGACCGTTTCCTCAAGATCGGCCGTTCCCAGCCGACAGTAGCGAAAACCCACAACTTCGATCATGACGTCTCTCCCTAGCTCTCCGGTACTCTAGCGAATTCGGCGCCCGATGACGACCGTTCCACGGTTCCGGCATCGGCCTTGTCCTCTCTTCCGGGGGCGTGTGATCCGATCAATTTTAAGCGTATGTTAAGAAACGCTTGTCTAGGTTCGGAAAGTCCCGAAAGCCGCGTCCTGTGCGGGCGCGTGCCGTTATTATCCCGGCTGCGAGGCGTGCGCATTGGCATCAAGTCTCGACGTAAGCGCAATCGATGTGACCGCCGACATGATCGACGAAACTGAAGATGTGTTTGCACCCCTGGCGGCGGCGTTTTCGCACATACATGACTCGGCGATTGTGTACTCGGCCGACGGCGAGGTCGTTATCTGGAACGCCGGCGCCGAGGAGCTTTTCGGGTACACCTTCGCGGAAGCGCAGAAGAAGGACGTCTGTTTCCTCTGTCCGCCGGAACAGTCGGCCGACACCCTAAAGCTTTTCGCGCGCGCGCTGTCCGGCCAGCTGGTCGCGCCGCGCCCGCGTCATGTCGGGATCTCGTGATTGACGCCGGTCTTGCCCGTGCGCGTCGGCGTCCCCACTTCCATCGTGTTGCAGGGAGAGATCGATGGGTATGTGCGCACAGTGGATCGGGATTCTGGCGCTCGGCGCTGCGGCGGTGGCGGCGGCGCCCGCGCTCGCGCAGGTGAACGAGTCCCGCGAGCACCGGTTCGAGGTCGAAGTTCTGGCCGACGGTTTGCAGAACCCGTGGGCGCTCGCATTCCTTTCGGACGGACGCATACTGGTGACGGAGCGTCCGGGCCGGTTGCGCGTTTTCGTACCCGGACAGGGACTGTCCGCGCCGGTCGCAGGCCTCCCCGAGGTGTTTGCGCGCGGCCAGGGCGGGCTGCTGGACCTGGCGCTCCATCCGGACCACGCGGACAATGGCTGGATCTATTTCTCCTATGCGGCGCCGGGCGATCGCGGTGCCTTTACGGCCGTGAGCCGGGCCCGGCTCGACGGCGCGGCCTTGCGAGACGTCGAGACAGTGTTCGAGGCGCGGAACCCGGGATCGGGCGGCCGGCATTTCGGCTCGCGGATCGCCTTCGGACCGGACGGAAAGCTCTATGTCAGCTTCGGCGAACGGGGCGACGCCGACGCGGCGCAGGACCCCTCGAACCACAACGGGACGGTCGTTCGGCTCAACGATGACGGCTCGGTCCCGGGTGACAATCCGCAGGCGGGGCGCACGGAGGTGCTGCCGTCCATCTTCTCCTACGGGCACCGCAATCCCCAGGGCATGGCCCGCCATCCGACCCGTGACGAAATCTGGGTACACGAACACGGACCCCAGGGGGGCGACGAGATCAACCGGCTGGTCGGCGGGGCGAACTACGGCTGGCCAGTCGTGACCTTCGGGCGCAGCTATGCCGGCTTCCCCATCGGCGAAGGTTCGTCCAAGGCGGGCATGGAACCGCCCCTGCATCACTGGACACCGTCGATCGCGCCCTCGGGTATGACGTTCTATGACGGCGACGCATTCCCGCGCTGGCGCGGAAACCTGTTCGTCGGATCGCTCAAGTTCCGCTATCTGGCGCGGCTTACGCTTGACGGCACGCGTGTGGTCGCCGAGGAACGGTTGATCGCCGGACAACACGGTCGTATCCGCGATGTGCGCCAGGGGCCGGATGGCCTGATCTATCTCCTGAGCGACGAGAGTGACGGCCAGTTGCTCCGGCTCCGTCCGGCGACGGAATAGTCCGGCGGCACCGGGTGTTGATCTGGCAATCGCGACATTGCCGGTGCGCCATGCCACGATTGTCCCCCGGATCGATCGAGAGGTGATTGCTCATGCGACGCGCGTTCATTTACGGCTTCGGCGTTTCCGTGGTGGTGACCGCGGTCGTCGGCTGGTTCCTGCTTTCGCCCTTGTTCATCGACGAGGTCGTTGACGAGCAGTTCCCGGGCGTGCCGACACCCCAGGCCCTGTCCGAGATGTCGGATGAGAAGAAGGCCGCCATGGCGGACGAGGTTCTCGAGGCGGCCCGCGGGATGCCCGACAAGGCCATGCAGGACGCCAAGGACGAGATGATGGCCCCCGGCACGCCGGTGGCACTCGCGGCGGGTGCTTTCCGCGACGCGGACGCCGTGCACAAGGGCAGCGGGAATGCGGGTCTCTATCGCTTGGCGGACGGCAACCATGTGCTCCGGCTCGAGAATCTGGATGTCACCAACGGTCCGGACCTGCATGTGTTCCTGGTGCGCCATCCCGGACCGGAATCCTCGTCCGATGTAACCGACGGGAACTACATCGACCTCGGGCCCCTCAAGGGCAACATCGGCAACCAGAACTATGCCGTCCCGCCGGGCATCGACCCGGCAAGCTTTGGAAGCGTCGTCGTCTGGTGCAAGGCGTTCGGGGTCCTGTTCTCCGCAGCGCCCCTTGCGCCGGCGAGCAGTTGATTATTTCGATCGCCTGACGCGCTGCACTCTCCGGCATCAGAAGCCTGTTTCGGGGAGTGCCGAACATGACCGACAGCCCCGCGTCCGTCGAAGGGCGCGTCGTGATAATCACCGGTGCCGGCCAGGGCATCGGCCGCGCCTATGCACTGGCGTTTGCCGAAGCGGGTGCCGTTCCGGTGATCGCCGAAATCGATGGTGCGAAGGGCGACGCGGTGGCCGCGGAGATCGAGGCCGCGGGCGGCACAGCGCTGGCGATCCGCATGGACGTCACCGACCCCGCCTCGGTCAAGGCGGCCGTCGATGCCACGCTTGAGCGGTTCGGCCGGGTCGACGTGCTCGTCAACAACGCGGCCATATTCGTGACCCTCGGCCGGCGGCCGTTCTGGGAAATCGACCTCGAGGAATGGCGCGCGGTGATGGACGTGAATATCACCGGCTGCTTCATCTGCGCGGCCGCGGTCGCAGGCCCCATGCGCGAGGCCGGAGGCGGACGGATCATCAACATCTCCTCGTCCACAGTGCCCCAGGGCATCCCCGGCTTTACGCACTATGTGACGTCGAAGTCCGCGCTGATCGGGATGACGCGATGCATGGCGCGCGAACTGGGCGATGCCAACATCGCGGTAAATGCCGTGCTGCCGGGGATGATCGAGACCGAGATCGAGAATGCCGGCCGGACGGACGAGGGACGTGCGACCGTCATCGGCCACCAGTCCCTGAAGCGTCAGCAGGAGCCTGCGGACATGGTCGGGACACTCCTGTTCCTCGCGTCGCCGGCGTCGGAATTCATGACGGGTCAGTCGCTGTGCGTCGATGGCGGCGCGGCGTTCGTCTAACCAGGAGCAGCGCATGCGTATCTGCCGTTACACCGACAGCGACCTGGGCGAAGACCAGCTGGGACTCGTGCAGGGCGAGATGCTTTTCGATGCCACCGCCGCGCTCGGAAGCCTGCCCCCGCAGAGCTGGCCTGCCCCCCACGGCGACCAGCTGATCGCCAACCTGGATGCGCTGCGGCCGGCGATCGAACATGCCGCGGGCGATTCCCACCCCGTGCCGGTCGAATCGGTCATCCTGAAGAGCCCGGTCGCGAACCCGAGCAAGATCATCGGAGCGCCGGTCAACTACCATAAACACCAGGCGGAAGCGCAGGCGGACCGGGAGATCAACCTTGGCCGCGACATCAAGACGATCGACACCTACGGCCTGTTCATGAAGGCCAACAGTTCGCTGGTCGGACCGGGCGAGGGAGTCGAACTGCGCTTCGGCGACCGGCGCAACGATCACGAGGTCGAACTCGCCGTCATCATCGGCGCGGGCGGTTCCGATATTGCAGAGGCCGACGCCATGCGCCACATCTGCGGCTATGCAATCGGGCTGGACATGACGGTGCGCGGGACCGAGGACCGGAGCCTGCGCAAGGGGATCGACAGTTACTCGGTGCTGGGACCCTGGCTTGTCACCGCCGACGAGATCGACGATCCGGGCCATCTCGACTTCGAGATCAAGGTGAACGACGAGGTTCGGCAGAAATCGAACACGGAACATCTGATCTTCGATATTCCGAGGCTCATCGCCTACGCCTCTTCGTTCATGACCCTCTATCCCGGTGATGTCATCATGACCGGTACGCCCGAGGGCGTCGCGCCGGTCGCGCCGGGGGACGTCATGCACGCCTGGATCGAGGGGGTCGGTGCCATGTACGTGCCCGTGCGGGCCCACGCGTAACGCGTCGCGCTTGACCTTCTAGTTGCTGGAAGGTTTACCTTGACTCCGTCATCCCGGAAGGATCGGAGGCGGACGATGAATATCAGCGAGGCGGCCGAACAGGCCGGTCTTCCAACCAAGACCATCCGCTACTACGAGGATATCGGCCTGGTCGCACCCGCGCGGCGACGGGACAATGGCTACCGGGATTATGCCGAGCGTGATGTGCACATGCTGCGCTTTCTGTCGCGTGCCCGCGGGCTCGGATTCTCCGTGGCAGACTGCCGGGCGCTCATCGCGCTTTACGCCGACACGGGCCGGAAGAGCGCGGACGTGAAGGAGATCGCGCTCAACCGGGTCGAGGAAATCGATTCCAAGATCGCCGAACTGCGGGCGATGCGCGCGACCCTGGTCGAGCTGGCGGAGACCTGCCACGGCGACGACCGCCCGGATTGCCCCATCATCGAAGACCTCGCGAACCGGAGTACAGTTTGATGTCTGACCTGGTGAAGGATCCGGTCTGCGGCATGGACGTCGATCCATCGACGTCGAAGCATCAGCATGTACATGACGGGCAGACCTTTCATTTCTGCTCGGCGGGTTGTGCCACGAAATTTTCCGGTGACCCGGCCTTCTATCTCCTGCCACCGGAAGACCGGCCCGCGCCCGACGTTGCCCCGGGAACGCAGTACACCTGTCCCATGCATCCGGAGGTCGTGCGCGACGGGCCGGATTCCTGTCCCCTTTGCGGGATGGCGCTCGAGCCCATGCAGATCACGGCCGAGAAGCCGCCGAACCCGGAACTGGACGATATGACCCGGCGTTTCCGGGGCGGCGCGGTTTTCGCCGTACCGCTTCTCGTCATGGCCATGGGCGATATGATTCCGGGCCTCTCTTTCGCACATCTGCCGGGCGGCGCGTTCGAATGGTTGCAGTTCGTGCTGGCGACGCCGGTTGTCCTGTGGGCGGGTTGGCCGTTCTTCGTGCGTGGATGGCAATCGATCGGCCAGCGCAGCCCGAACATGTTCACCCTGATCGCACTCGGCACGGGCGCCGCGTATCTCTTCAGCGTCGTCGCGGTGATCGCGCCGGATGCTGTGCCGGAGGCGTTCCGCGGTCATGGCGGCGCAACGGCGCTCTACTTTGAATCGGCCGCGGTGATCGTTGTGCTCGTGCTGCTCGGCCAGGTCCTCGAGCTGCGGGCGCGCGAGCGGACGGGAGACGCGCTGCGTGCGCTCCTCGACCTGGCGCCGAAGACAGCGCTGCGCGTGGAGGATGGAAATGACCGGGAGGTTCCGCTCGACGACGTGGCAGCCGGGGACCTGTTGCGGGTCCGCCCGGGCGAGGCGGTGCCGGTGGATGGCAGCATCGTCGAGGGTACCGCCAGCGTCGATGAGTCCATGGTCACCGGCGAGGCGATGCCGGTCGAGAAGGGCAGCGGCGACCCGGTCATCGGCGGAACCGTCAACGGTGCGGGTGGCTTCGTCATGCGGGCCGAGCATGTGGGTGGTGAGACGATGCTGGCGCGTATCGTCGATCTTGTCTCTCGTGCCCAACGCACCCGCGCGCCGATCCAGCGCCTGGCGGACCGGGTCGCGGTCTGGTTTGTGCCGCTCGTGGTCGCGGTGGCGATCCTTGCGTTTGCCGCGTGGTCGATATGGGGCCCGACGCCCGCGTTCGCGGTGATTGCGGCAGTTTCCGTTCTCATCATCGCCTGCCCGTGTGCGCTCGGGCTCGCCACACCGATGTCGATCATGGTCGCGACGGGCCGTGGCGCGGGCGCGGGTGTGCTGGTGCGCAATGCCGCGGCGCTGGAGACACGGGCCCGGGTGGATGGGCTCGCCGTCGACAAGCCGGGCACCGACACCGCCGGCCGGCCGGCGGTGACCGGGGTCGAGTCACTGGACGGCGGGGATTCCCGAACAATCCTTGCCCTCGCCGCCGCTCTCGAGCGGGGCAGCGAGCATCCGCTCGCCGCGGCGATCCTCGAGGCGGCCGCGGCACGGGGTATCGATGTTCCGGCGGCGGCCGACTTCGAGGTGGTTCCGGGGGAAGGGGTCACGGGTAGCGTCGATGGATGCCCGGTCGTGTTCGGGAACGCCGCGCTGATGGCGCGTCACGGGGTTCCGGTCACGCCGCTGGCAGAGGCGGCCGACACCGCGCGCCGTTCGGGCGCGACCGCGGTCTTCCTGGCGGTGGACGCCGCGCTCGCGGGCTTCATCGCCATTTCTGACCCGATCAAGGACACGACTCCGGCGGCCCTGGCGGAGCTGCGCGCGCTGGGTCTGGAGATCGTCATGGCCACGGGCGACAACGCGGTCACGGCGGCGGCCGTCGCCGATGAACTGGGGATCTCGCAGGTGGTCGCCGATGTCCTGCCGGCCGACAAGGTCACCATCGTCGAGCGTTGGCGCGCCGAGGGACATGTCGTCGCCATGGCAGGCGACGGCATCAACGACGCGCCGGCGGTCGCGGGCGCCGATGTCGGCATCGCCATGGGCACCGGCACGGACGTCGCGATGGAGAGCGCCGGCATCACCCTCGTGACGGGCGACCTCATGGCGCTGGTGCGCGCGCGTCGCCTGGCGGCGGCGACCCTGCGCAATGTTCGGCAGAACCTTTTCTTCGCCTTCGTCTATAACGCCGCCGGGATTCCCGTCGCCGCGGGCATCCTCTATCCGGTACTGGGGCTCCTGCTCAGCCCGATGGTGGCGGCCGCCGCCATGAGCCTGAGCTCCGTGTCGGTGATTGCGAACGCGCTTCGCCTGCGGGCGGTCAGACTTTGACGACTATTCCTGGCGCGTGCGCGCGTTGATGTCGGCCTGGCGTTGCCGGATGTTCTCGGGCCAGCGTGATTTGATGTACGCGAGCACGGCCCAAATCTCCCTGTCCGAGAGTACCCCCTCGTAGGCGGGCATGTCCGTTTCGACAGGTTGGCCGACGACAGCCGATAGGCCGAACTTCGTCAGCCGGAACAGGGACAGATCGTCATGGTGCCATGTATGTCCGCTCGCATCATGCGGTGGAGCGGGGAGGCGGCCATTGGGCTTGCGTGTGCGCCACCTGGGCTGGCCCTCCAGATTCGCGCCGTGGCAGGCTGCGCATTGCGACGCGTAAACATCGCGTCCCAGGGCGACGAGATCTGCATCCGTATGGTCTGCCGAGAGCTTCGTGTCGACGGTCTCACCGCCGGTTGACAGGTAAACCGCCCCGGCGACCAGGCCGACGACGAAACCACCTGCAATGAGAAACTTCCTGGACATCCGATCTCCCGTCCGGTTCGGGGTATTTCCTACAGCTTCCGCCAGCTGGAAGGTCAATCAGGCAGTTGCGGTGTTCCCGTTTCTCGCCTGCGAAGAGGAACAGGCGGAAGTCGCGAGACAGCGGCTGTATGGCAATATGACTCCGCGCCGGATCAGCCGAGTGCGGACTGCAAAGGCGGATACTGCGCCAGGATGCCGGCGGTCTCGGCCATGGATTCGGAATCGTCGAATGCCGGTACGCCGGCGGCCTCCATCTTCGCGAACCATTCCGCCTGGTGTTCGAGCGTGCCCATCATCGAGTGGAAGCAGGGCATGCCGACCTTCGCGGTGAGCCCCGACAGCGTGTCGATGATCGGGCCGGCGTCGACCATGAAAGGCACCACATGGATCATCAGGATCGCGTCGAATGCATCCGATCCGTGCGCGATGGCGGCTTTGAAGGCCGGACCAAACCGGTCTTCGCGCGCGTCCGCCAGCAGATCGATGGGATTGGCCACCGCGGCCTCTCCGGGCAGCATCTCGCGCAGCTTCGCGGCATAGGTGTCCGGCAGGTCGGGCATATCGAGTCCCTCCGCGCGCAGCCGGTCGGTGGTGATCACGCCGGGACCGCCCGAGTTGGACAGCAGCAGTACGCGCGAGCCGATGCCCTCCGGGTGGAACCCGAACCCCTTGCCCGCCAGCAACAGGCGCCGGACGGAGGAAACCCGTATCACGCCGCACTCGCGCAGATAGGTGTCGATCTCCGCGTCGGGCATCGCGGTGCCGCCGGTGTGATTGCGCACCGCCGCCGCGCCCTTTTCCGTGCCGCCGCCCATCAGGGCCACGACGGGTTTCTTCGCCGCGACCCGGCGCGCCACCTCGCGAAACCTGTCGGGGTCCGCGATGGATTCGATGTACAGCAGTACGCAGCGGCAGCTGTCCTGGCCGCCCAGATACTCGAGATAGTCCGTCACCTCGAGATGGATTGCGTTGCCCACCGAAACGACCGTGCTGACTGGCAGCCGGTCCTGGTTCGCCTTCGCGATGATTTCTTCCGTGATCGCGCCCGATTGCGAGATGGCGGCGATGCCCCCGCCAGGTGGCAGGTCGCGCAGGAAGGTCGCGGCGAAGGGCGCGGCTTCGGCCAGGTGGACAATGCCGGCGCAGTTGGGGCCGAAGATCGTGATACCGGCCGCGTCGGCCTTGCGCAGGAGCTCGGCCTCACGCGCCACGCCCTCCTCGCCCGCTTCGCGGAATCCGCCGGGTAGGATCATCAGGTTCTTGTGGCCCGTGGCCGTCGCCTCGTCCACCACATCGAGGATGAGGTCGGGGCGGATCACGACGATCGCGAGATCGACCGGCTCGTCCAGCTCTGACAGGGAGGCGGCCGCTGGCAGGCCCAGAATCTCGCCGCCCTTGGGGTTCACCGGCACGATGCGCCCGGCGTATTTCGAGGCGATCAGGTTTCGGAGCACCGCGCCCCCCGAGCTGGTCAACCGTTCGCCGGCGCCGATGACGGCGACGCTCTCGGGCTCGAAAAAGGGTCGGCAGTCGCGCGGTGCGGTCATCGATCGGTGTCCGGTATCGGGGGCTAGAAGACGTAGATCGTGCCGCCGCGCACGCACAGCGGCCAGTGGCCGGCCTCGAACAGGCGAAACTTGGCGGCGAAGGGTAGCCCCTGGTTGTCGTTCGCCGCATCCGGAGCGGCAGCCTTCTCCACGGCGGCCTGGTAGGCGGACATGGTCGCGGCGCCGGCGGCGGAACGCGTGAGGCCCTGGTCGGCCACGCCGCCGCGTGACGCTGCGATCGCCGCCGCACCATGCACGATGTCGGACGCCTTCTCCGACAACTCGGTCAGGGCGCGGGTGAGCGCCATATCACCGACCCTGGCCTCCGCCCGGGAGAGTAGCGCCTGTCGGCGTTCCTCCTCGGCGTTCCACCAGCCGGTGTCCCAGTCGGTTTGCTTGATACAGTCCTCGGCCGCGCGCCAGTCGCCGAGTTCCGTCACAGGCAACGGGCCGAGGCCGAGCGATTCCGTGTACTCGGAAATGTCCGCGCGCTCGGCATCGCTCAACGGCGTGCCGACGAACGAGAACCATGACGCCATGCGCAGTCGCTGGGGAAAGTCGGCAAGCGCCGCGACAGCGTCGGTCATTCAGGCGTTCCCGCGATCCTCGCGCCAGAGGCCGAGCTTCTGCTGGGCGGGGCGGTCGGAGTAGCTGAACAGGACGGCGTCCTCGTTCGCGATATGCTTCTGTGGCACCCAGCAGGGCACCACGAAATGGTCGCGCGGGCCCCACTCGAAGGTCTGGTCGCCGATGATCGATTTGCCGGTACCCTCGACGACGGAATAGACGGTCCCGTCGGAGCAGCGATAGCCCGATGTCTCGAAGCCCTTCGGCAACAGCTGCATGAAGGTGCCAATGGTCGGCATCGGGGAGTCGCCGTTGTCCGGGTTGACGTAGCGGAGCTTCAGCCCGTGGCACGGATCCCACTCGTCGGTCTTGCGCATCGTTTCCAGCGCTTCGCGGGTGCGCGCGTAGGGGTAGTTGAAGATCGGCGAGGACGGGCTCCGCTGCTGGTGGTCCACCGGGAGCAGCCCCGAGCCGTAACGGGCGAGCGAATCGCCGCTCGGGCGGGTCTTGCCCTGGTTCTTCTCGCCATAGGGCTCCGCGAATGTCGTGTCGAGGGTCTCGACCAGCGGCACATCGAGGCCGTCGAGCCAGACCATGGGACGGTTGCTCTCGTTGCCATGGTCGTGCCAGGTCCAGGACGGGGTGATGACGAAGTCGCCCTCTTCCATGATGGTCTTCTCACCGTCGACGGCGGTGTAGGCACCCGACCCCTCGACGATGAAACGCAGCGCGGCCTGCGTGTGGCGGTGCGCCGGCGCAATCTCGCCCGGCATGATCAGCTGCAGGCCTGCAAACAGCGACGTCGTCACCCGGTAGCGGCCGCGCATGCCCGGGTTCTCGAGAATCAGAACCCGGCGCTCCGCCTCCTCGGCGGTGATCAGGTCGGCCGACTTCATGAGCGTTTCGCGGATGTCGTTGTAGTGCCAGATATAGGGTTCGCAGTCGCTCTTCGGCTCCCGGCGGGCGAATGTGTGCAGCACCTCCCACAGCGGCGCGAGATTCTTCGGGTCGCAATCATTCTCGTAGTAGGGCAGCAGGTCGGGGCGGACGTCGGATCGGATGGTCATCTCTGGATTCCTCGTTTTTTACCGGTGGCTGGCCGTGCGGTCAGGCCGCCTCCGCCACGTCGGGCAGCTTCAGGCCGAGTTCCCCCTCGACCAGGTCGCGCGCCCGCTTGATGTAGTCCGCCAGCATATCCTCATTGGTCCGCTGCTTGATCCCCCATTTTCGATAAATCTCGTTGTTCTTCGACCCGGCGCGGCCGAAGAACTTGGGAAGGATCGGGAAATAGCGGTTGATCGCGTCCTGGACGGCCTGGCGGCCCTCCTCGGTCTCGATCAGCTCCTTGCAGAAATCCTCGCCGAACTGCGCGTGGAAGCGCTCCTCCGGCATGGTCATGCGCGACAGGTTGCGCAGGGGCAGGAACTTGCACTGGGCGAGGTCCTCGACCTGGAGAATTTCCGCCAGGTCGGCCAGCAGCTTGATCACGCAGAATTCCTCCCAGGATTCGAGCGGGAACTCGAAGATGGACAGCGGCTTCTTGTCACCCGGCACCATGCGCTCCGGCGCGATCCCGATTTCCTCGCCCAGCTCGCGGAAGCGCACGTGATGGCCGTACTCCTCCATGGCGACCCGGCAGGTGAGCCACTTGGAATACGGCGTCGGCGCCAGGGCGATGGCGGGCTCGTCGAACACCTGCGCGCCATAGAGCTCGTTGACCGCGTGGCTGATGACGATCTTCTCGACTGCGATCCGGAACTCCTCGGGGGCGTCCTGCAGCTCGCGGGAGGTTTCGACGGAATCTCCGGGTTGGATGCTCATGGCGGCTTCTCCTGTCGGTTAGACCTTTGGGTCCGTATTGAAGGATTCTAGGTCCGTGGTGAGGTCGGTGTAGTGCGTTTCAAACTCGGCCGGTGCCGCGGCGACTAGGCCGGCGACATCCCAGTCGGCGTCGTCACGCGATAGCGTGGCGACCGGGCGCGGCTGTGAGAAGAGGAACAGCTCGCGGCCGCGCACGCCGAAGATCTGCCCGGTGATCGACTGGCTCTCGGGTTGGCACAGCCAGGCCACGGCCGTCGCCACATGATCGGGCGAGAGCTTGAGGGCGCGTTCCTTATAGGCTGCCTGCTCGTCGTTGGCCGGCACGATCATTTCGGTCACACGGGTCGCGGCGAAGGGGGCGATCGCGTTGACGGTGATGCCCGCCCGGCCAAGGTCCATGGCTGCCACCCGGGTGAGGCCGATCATGCCGGACTTGGCCGACGCGTAGGCCGACTGGCCGAAGTTGCCGTACAGGCCCGCCGACGAGGTGATGTTGACGATTCGGCCCCAGTCGTAGGGCGCGCCGCCGCGCTCGGCCTTGGCCTGCTCGCGCATAACCGGCGTGGCCACATTCGTCATGTACCAGGCGCCGCACAGGTTGGTCTCGATGACCGCGCGGAAATCGTCCGGGTCGGACTTGAAGATGAAGCCGTCACGCAGGATGGCTGCGTTATTCACCAGGATGTCGAGGCCGCCGAAACGCTCCGTGGCGCAGGCGACGGCGGTGCGGGCGCCGTCCGCACTCGCGATCGAGTCCGTGAAGGCGGTGGCGTTATCACCTATATCTGCTGCGGCGGCTGCGGCCACAGAGGGGTCTGGGTCGCCGCCGCCGACATCGCTACCGGTGTCGGCGATCACAACCTTCGCGCCGCGCGCGGCAAGCGCCCGCGCGATCGCCAGGCCGATCCCCCGCCCGGCGCCGCTCACCAGCGCCACGCGACCGTCGAGCCGTCCGTCCCGGGATTCATCGCTCATGATGTTTTCTCCAGCGCGGCCTTTTCGGCCTCGGTGTAGAACGCGTCCGCGTGACAGTCCTCGTCGCGTACGGCGATGGACTTCAGTTTTTCCACGCAAGTTTCGACCATGATGGGTGGACCGGCGAGATAGGCCTTCGCGCCGTCGAGGTTTGCGAAGTCCGCGGCCACGATGTCGGCGAGGTAGCCGGTGCGGCGCTCGGTGTCCCCGTCGGGTTCCGACAGCACGATCTCGAAATTGAAGTTCTCGTGCTTCGCCGCGAGGGCCGCGAAGTGTTCTTCAAGATACACATCCCGTTCGGCGCGGACGCCGAAATACATTTGGATCGGCTGGCTCGCACCCGCGGCCAGCGCGGATTTGATGATCGACTTCACCGGCGCAATTCCCGATCCGCCGGCCAGCGCGACGATGGGGCCGGTGTGGTTCGCACGCAGATAGGAAATGCCGTAGGGGCCTTCGACCCGCACCGGGTCGCCCACCTTGAGCGCCTCGTGCACATGGGTGCTGACCCCGCCGTCGGTCACCTGGCGGATATGAAACTCGATCCCGTCATCCCCGCCAGCCACGTCGCGCGGTAGGTTTGCCATCGAGTAATCGCGCGACGGCAGGTCCGCGAAGTGTACGCGCGCATACTGGCCCGCGGTGAAGTCGAATGGCCCGCCCGCCTCGATCGACAGGCGCACGCGGGTGATGTCGTGGGTCACCCGGTCGAGCGCGGCGACCTTGCAGTCGAGTTTCCTGAGCGGGTGCGAGACGACCTCGTCGGGCTCCAGCCAGGCCACATCGCAATCGCTCCACGGAACGGCCCGGCAGGCAAGGACGAGCCCGGAGTCCTTTTCCTCGTCGGTCAGCGCATAGTCGGAGTAGGGGGACATCTCGACCTCGCCCGCATACAGGCGCGACTTGCACGCCCCGCAATTGCCCGACTGGCAGCCATGAGGATAGGAAATGCCCGCCGCCAGCGCGGCCGTCAGGATGGTGTCGCCCATCTCGACGGCCAGTGACGCGTCAGTTTGCCTGATCTTGACGGAGAAGCTCATCGCGATCCCGATTGTTGGCGAGAAATTAGTTTGTAAGACGAACTAGCGTGGCGGACAACGGCAAGACAAACGATATCGACCTGGGGTTTCTGCCCGAGTTGGTTGGCTATCAGCTGCGCCACGCGCAGATTCAGACGTTCCAGCACCTCGCGGCGACGCTCGGCGCGGACGACATGCGCCTCGGCTGGTTCGGCCTGCTCGTCATCGTCGCGAGGAATCCCGGCTTGAGCCAGACCCGTCTCGCGCGCGCACTCGGCGTGGACGGCTCCACGATGGTCGCGATGATCGATCGCATGGAGGCACGGGGCGGGGTCGCCCGGGAGCGCTCGAAGACGGATCGCCGGTCCCATGAGCTGTATCTGGCCGACGACGGTATCGCGCGTTTCGATCGGATCACACCCCTAGTGCGCGACCACGATGCGGCGATCGCCGCCGATCTCTCCGGTGCCGAGGCGGAGGAGCTGCTGCGCCTGCTGCGCAAGGTCACGGGCGTCGGACACACCGGGTATCTGGCCTTTCATCACGTCAATGCAACTGGACAAGGCGCCGGCCCGATCACATTTCGGTCCTGACCTGTTTGGAGTGACCGGAGTGGCCGCATGCGCCTGACCACATTGCTCGCCGGTACGGTAATGGCGGTCGTTCTTGCCGGCTGCGCCGTGCTCACGCCGCTGCCGGAACCGGTTGATATCGACCGGCGTCTGGATGCCATCCCGGTTTCCGGTCTGCCGCTGTCTGCGCCGGTGCGCATCCACTGGAATGAACATCAGGTGCCGTTTGCCGAGGCTGAGAGCGACCGCGACCTCGCGGTCGTGCTGCCGCCGGGCGGGTTCGCGGAATGGATGAAGGCGCGCGGCCAGCTCGGCGGCCAGCACAAGGTGCCGCGGATCATCAACGACCCGGAGCTGTTCCACGGGCTGCGTGCGTTCGCAGCGGATATCCGCCCACGGCGCTGAGGCCTAGAGGTAGTCTTCGCTCCAGCGCGCATAGTTGTCGGCGCGCATAAATCGGTTCATGTCGCTGCCGGGCGCGACGCCCTCCAGGTCGTCGGGATGGGTGCCGTCGGCGAGCGCCTGCTGGGTTTTTCGAAACGCCGCCATCGCCGCGGCGTGGACCTTGTGGCCTTGCAGGCAGATGCGCACGCCGATGGATGCCAGCCATTCGCGGTCCATCATCTCGCGCGACGCGCTGCCCAGGATGATAGGGGTCGAGACCTTTGCCGCAATCGCGGCCAGGTCATCGCGGTCCTTCACCCCGACCAGGAAGAGCGCGTCCACGCCAGCTGCCTCGTAGGCGGTAACGCGCGCGACCGCTTCCTCGACGCCCGCGACCCCGGGCGCGCTGGTGCGTCCGGCAATTACCAGGTCCGGGTCGATGCGCGCGTCGAGCGCGGCCCTCATCTTCCCGACACCCTCTTCGATGCTGATCAGGCGGGCCTTGCCGCCGCTGCCATGGGGCGTCGGCAGTTCGGTGTCCTCGATCGAGAGGGCTGCGACACCCGCCATCTCGAGTTCCTCGACCGTGCGCCGGACATTCAGCGCGTTGCCATAGCCGTGATCGGCATCCACCAGCAGCGGCAACTCGGTCGCCCGGCCGATGCGCTTCGCCTGGTCGGCGAATTCCGTCAGGGTGAGCAAGATCAGGTCGGGGGCGGCGAGCACGGACATCGAAGCGACGGAGCCGGCGAAGATGCCGACCTCGAAACCGATCTCCTGTGTGATACGCGCGGTCATCGGCTCGGCGACCGAGCCGGGGTGGATGCAGGCATCTCCGTTCAGGATGGCGCGGAATTTCTTACGGCGTTCGGACCAGCGCATGGTGTCCTCGTTCTGGTTTGTTTCGGCTAGAGCTTGCGGCGTTCGGTGACGAGACCGCCCGATTCGGCGAGCGCCGCGACCGCGTCGTCGTCGAACCCGTGCTCGCGAAGAATCTCCTCGGCCTGGGCGCCGAAGGCGGGCGGGGTCGAGCGGATCTCGCCCGGCGTGCGCCCGAACTTGATGGGAATGCCCGCGCCCTCGTACCAATCGAGCTTGGCGGCCATGTTGCGATGCTTCGTGTGGGGCGCGTCCATCACCTGGGCGGTATCGAGCACCGGCCCGCAGGGCACGCCGGCCGCCAGCAGCTTCATCGAGACCTCCTCGCCGTCCACGGCGGCGAAGGCGTCGAGCAGTTCTTCGCGCAGCTCGTCGCGATGCTGAATCCGGTCGGAGTTGGTGACGAAGCGCGGGTCCTCGGTCAGTTTGGGCCGGCCGAGCGTATCGCACAGGCGCTGGAACGCCCGGTTGTTACCTGCGCCGATGAAGACATCGACTGTCTTCGTGGGGAACTTGTCGTAGGGCGCGATGTTGGAGTGTTGGTTGCCCGTGATCCCGGGGACCTTGCCGCCCGACAGGTAGTAGTTGGGAATGTGTGGGTGCATCAGCGAGACCGCGCAGTCGTAGAGCGTCATGTCGATATACTGGCCGCGGCCCGACGCCTGGCGCTCGAACAGCGCCATCAGGATGCCGACGCAGGAATAGAGGCCCGTGCCCATGTCCACGGCGGCGATGCCGACGCGGGTCGGCACCTTGTCTTCGCCGCCGTTGATCGAGAACCAGCCGGCCATTGCCTGGACGATTGCGTCGTAGCCGGGAAAGCCGCCCAGCGGGCCGTCGGCGCCATATCCGGAGATCCGGCAGTGGATCAGGCGCGGATACTTCTCCGACAGCATCTCGTCGTAGCCGAGCCCCCACTTCTCCATGGTGCCGGTCTTGTAATTCTCGATCAGCACGTCCGCATCCTCCAGCAGGCGGAACAGGATTTCCCGCCCCTCGGGCTTGGTCAGGTCGAGGCCGATGGAGCGCTTGTTGCGGTTGAGCCCCGTGAAATAGGACGCGTCGCCGTCGTGGAACGGCGGCCCCCAGTCGCGCACCTCGTCGCCCTGGGGTGGCTCCACCTTGATTACGTTTGCGCCGTGATCCGCGAGGATCTGCGTGCAGTAGGGGCCGCCGAGAACGCGGGCCAGATCGACGACCTTGAGGCCGTTGAGTGCGCCGAAGCGAGAGGTGTTGGGGGACATCGATTTGGGCCTGGGATATTGTCGTTGGAAGCGAGTGAAACTAAAGGGCGGGCAGCCGGTGCCTCGCGAGAATGATGCGCCGATGCTAGTTACCCCGCCCGTCTCCGTCCATGCCATGGAACGGATAAAAGGGGGACCCGGATGAGCGCGGTGACGGAATTGAACGGTCTCGAGGTCGGCTACGACGTACCCGCCTTGCCGGGGATGGATGAAACCGAGATACAGACTCCCTGCATTGTGCTCGATCTCGATGCGCTGGAGCGGAATATCCGCAAGATGGGCGACTACGCGGCCGCACACGGCATGAAGCTGCGCGTGCACGGAAAGATGCACAAGTCGGTCGACATCGCGAAATTGCAGCAAGACATCGGCGGTGCGGTCGGCGTGTGCTGCCAGAAACCCTCCGAAGCCGAGGCGTTCGTCCGCGGCGGGATCACGGACGTCCTGGTGTCGAATGAGGTTCGTGACCTCGTGAAGATCGATCGGCTAGCGCGGCTTCCGAGACGCGGCGCGCGGGTGATCGTCTGTGTTGACGACCCCGACAATGTGGCGGAACTGTCGGACGCGGCCTCTCGCCATGGCACGGCGCTCGAGGTGCTGGTCGAGATCGACTGCGGGCAGGGTCGCTGCGGCGTCGCGGCAACCGGGGAGGCGGTGGAATTGGCCCGTACTATCAACGCCGCCGCAGGACTGACGTTCGCCGGCATCCAGGCTTACCAGGGTTCTGCCCAGCATCTCCAGAGCTACGCCGCGCGGGCGGAGAAGCTCGACGTCGCGATCACCCAGTTGAGAAACGTTATCGCCGGCCTGGAGGCGGCCGG
The DNA here is from genome assembly GCA_038132575.1 of Rhodospirillaceae bacterium. Taxonomy (GTDB): domain Bacteria; phylum Pseudomonadota; class Alphaproteobacteria; order UBA6615; family UBA6615; genus UBA8079. Next base: position 45,350 of record JAYPRP010000002.1, on the reverse strand, counting down.
ACTATCGCCCGAGCTGGTGACGGGTGGCGGCACCGGCACCTACACGCTCGAAAGCAACTCGGGCGTCTACAACGAGCTGCAGTGCGGTTCCTACGCGTTCATGGATGCCGACTACGGCCAGATCCTCGATGCCGATGGTGTGCGGCTCGACGCCGGCGAATGGGAGTACGCCTTCTTCCTGCTCACCCAGGTGATGAGCCATGTGAAGGCCGACCGGGCGGTTGTCGATGCCGGCCTGAAGGTCCAGTCCGTCGACAGCGGCCTGCCGTTCGTGTTCGGGCGCGATGACGTAGAATACATCAGCTGCTCCGACGAACATGGCGTCGTGTCCGACCCTGGCGGCGTGCTGAAGGTGGGCGACAAACTGCGGCTGGTTCCCGGCCATTGCGACCCGACGGCGAACCTGCACGACTGGTATGTCGGGGTGCGGAACGGAAGGGTCGAGACCCTCTGGCCGGTGACGGCGCGCGGCAAGGCCTACTGAGGCTTCAGAGGCCCTGTGATCGTACCTTAGGCGGCGTCGGCGGCCCCGAACACGCGCGCGGCGAAGGCCGGATAGGTCTCGGCGACCTCGGTGGCGATCCGGCCGCGCAGCAACTCCAGCGTTGCCGCGTCCGGCAATGCCGTCTTGGGCACCGTGTTGGGGGCGTCGTAGTCGAACCCGGTATGTTCGCGAACCTCGTCGGCATCATGGCCGGGATGCACCGAGGCGAGCCGGAAGCGGCGGCGGTCCCGGTCGAAGTCGAAGACGCAGCGGCCGGTGACCAGCGCGTGGGGACCACCGGTCCGTGCGACATCGTCCTCGCTCACGCCCGGCGCGCTGACGAAATCGACCTTGGGCACCAGCACCCGCGCGGTGTGTTCCTCGCGGAACAGGATCACCCGGGGCACGAGGAAGTAGAGATAGGCCGAGCCGAAGGAGCCGGGAAACCGGACCTTCGTGTCCGGATAGTCGCCGATGCCCACCAGGTTGATGTTCGCCTGGCCGTCGATCTGGCCGCCGCCGAGGAAGAAGGCGTCGATCCGGCCCTGGGCGGCACAGTCGAAGAGCTCGCGCCCGCCGTCGGTGAACGGGCTGTGGGCCTCGCTGCCGAGCATCGAGACCCGGAGCGAGCCCCCGGACCGCGCGCGGGCGAGCAGGGCGGCGGAACCCGGGATGGGTGACTGGGCGCCCACGGCCACATGGCCGAGCCCGGCGAGCATGTCCGCGACGGTCGCGATCAGCAGTTCTTCGGGCGCGATCGTTGCGCTCATCTTGGGGCGCTCATTCGGCGGCCTTGGGTGCGTACACGAATTCCTCGAGATAGCCCGCGAAGCCCTCGTCGGTGCGCGCGCGTTCGAGATAGTCGCGCAGGTGCGCGTCGTCGGGTCCGTACGCGCCGAACAGGCCGACGGGCCAGGCGCCGTTCTCGGCTTCGGCCAGCGCCGAGATGTAGAGCCCCGGGATGGTGCCCGGCGCGCGCACGGCATCGGCAAGAAGGTCGCCGTCGTAGATTTCCTCCGCGGTGACGAAGGTCTGGCGCGCGGCGTGGGCCATCACCATCATCTCCCGGCGCACGCCGATCCAGACATTGCCGTTACGGTCGGCAAGCGGCGCGTGAATGAGCGTTATGTCGGGCCGGATCGCCTTTACCAGCACGAGCGGTCCCTCCTGTTCGCCGAAGGGGTCGGTGCCCGTGGTCCAGTCGTCACGATGGGCGAGCAGATCGGAGCCGACGATGCCGCGCACGGGCATGTAGGGTATGCCCTTTTCCGCCGCCTGCAGGCCGGCGTGAATCGCAGGGCAGGTGCCGTCGATCACCTTGATCGAGCCGGCCTTCACGGCCGCCATGAACCGCGGGGCGGGGCCGTACTCGTCGAGGGTCACCGCCGCTGTCTCCAGCGTCGCGACGCAGCCCGCGCCGATCAGCATGTCGCCCTGGAACCCCACCGACGGGACACCGACCAGGTGCAGGTCCTTCGCCCCACGGGCGATCAGCGCGCGTACGGTTGCCATCGAGCAGCCCGAATAGTCGGGCGCCAGCGCCACCTTTGCGCCGTCGGGAATGCGGGCGGCCAGGTCCTCGACGGATGTGAAAAGCTCGCTCACGCGCGGTTCGACCTTTCTTTCCATGGAAGGCGCGATGTTAAATAGATTGCCCGCAGGAATAAAGGAAACGCGCGGATGGACTTCAGCCTGCCCGAGGAAATCGGTGCCGTCGCGGATGCGGTCGCACGGTTCGCGGAAACAGAGATTCTGCCGGAGATCGGCACCTACGAGGCGTCCGGCGAATTCCCGCGCGAGATCGTCGCGAAGATGGGCGATGCGGGCTTCTTCGGCGCGGCCTTTCCCGAGGCGCTCGGCGGCACGGACGCCGGGTTCCTTGCCGTGGCCGCGATCTCCGAGACGATCTCGCGCATCGCGCCGGAGTTCGGCTACTGCATGAACATGCAGGCCATGACCTGCCCGTTCACGATCTTCAACTGGGGCACCGACGACCAGATCGACCGCTTCGTCCCGGACCTGATCGCCGGGCGGCGGATCGGCATGTTCGCCCTGACCGAGCCCGGCGGCGGCTCGGATGCGGCCGGGTCCATGAAAACGACCGCCACGCGCGACGGCGATGTCTATCGGCTCAACGGCTCGAAGCAGTGGATCACCTTCGCCAACGCCGCCGACGCGGGGATACTGTTTGCCAAGACCGATCCGTCCGCGGGCCACCGGGGGATCACCGCGTTTATCGTCGAACCGAAGTCCCACGAGGGTTTCGCGGCCGATCCGATCCCGATGACCGGCCTGTCGAATTGCCTCGCGTCGAACGCCGTCTTCCTCGACGATTTCGTCGTGCCGGTCGAGAACCGTCTCGGCGAAGAGGGCGAGGGGTTCAGGATCGCGATGAACGCGCTCGAGTTCGGGCGGCTCACCGTGTCCGCCCGGGCGGTGGGGCTGGCCCAGGCCTGCCTTGACGAGGCGATCGCTTATGCCAATGCGCGGGTCATCCGCGACCGTCCCATCGCGGAATACCAGATGGTGCAGCACCTGATCGCCGACATGGCCACGCACACCGACGCCGCGCGCCTGATGGTGCAGCGCATGGCCTGGCTGATGGACGAGGGGCGGCCGGCAACCGGGGCGGCGTCCCGGGCGAAGTATTTCGCGGTCGAGGCGGCGAAAGAGGCGGCGGCAGGGGCGGCGGAGATCTTTGCCGGCTACGCGCTTGCCGACGAATATCCGATCAAGAAATTCACCGCCTATGTGAACATGCTCGCTGTGGGCGAGGGGACGGCCAACGTCCAGCGCATCCTGATCGGCGAGGACGCGCTGGGGATAAAGGACGCCGACCGGCACCCGGTCCGCAATCGCCTTCGCGGCGCGGGTGTGGAATAATCCGGTAACCAATCCGCGCACCAGACGCGGACGAAAAGACACGCGTGGAGAGAGACGATGACCGACGAAGCCCTGAGTCCGGATTCGAGCGTCCTGGGACGCCCCAACAGCTACATCGGCAAGGTGGTGCCGCGGCCGAACGTGCGCAAGCTCGTGCGCGGCAAGGGCCAGTTCGTCGATGACCTGAAGCTGCCCCGCATGGTGCACGCGGTCTATCTCCGCTCGCCCCACGCCCATGCGAGAATCATCTCGATCGACACGAGCGCGGCCGCCGGGATGCCCGGTGTCGTTCGCGTCGTCACCGGCGCCGAACTGGCGGAGTATTGCGAGCCCTGGGTCGGCGTGCTCACCCACTTCAAGGGCCTCAAGTCGGCCCCGCAGCACGCGATCGCCGTCGATCATGTCTGCTGGCAGGGCGAGGCGGTTGCCGCCGTGGTCGCGAACAGCCGGGCCGAGGCCGAGGATGCCGCGGCCGCGATCACGGTCGAGTATGAGGAGCTGCCGGCGGTCACCGATCCCGAGACGGCGGGCGACCCCGGAACGCCGGTCATCCATCCCGATCTCGGCGACAACATCGCCTTCGAGAACGGGGTCGAGGCCGGGGACGTGGACGCGGCCTTTGCCGCCGCGGACGTCGTGGTCGAGGAGACCTACCACTTCGACCGCCACACCGGCGTCACGCTGGAGCCGCGCGTCCTCGTCGCGGACTATGACGAGGCCGACGACAAGCTGACCGTGCACATGTCGAACCAGGCGCCGCACATGATGCAGCACATCTTCGCCAAGCATGTCGGCGTGCCCGAGGGCCAGGTTCGCGTGGTCTGCCGCGACGTCGGCGGGTCGTTCGGCATCAAGGTCCATGTCTATGCCGACGAGATGGCCACGGTGGCCCTGTCGAAGATGCTTGGCCGGCCGGTCAAGTTCGCCGCCGACCGGATCGAGTCCTTCCTCACCGACATCCATGCCCGCGCGCACCGGGTGCACGCCAAGATGGGCTTCACCAGGGACGGTGACATCACCGCGATCGAGATCGACGACCTGACCGGCGTCGGGCCCTACTCCATGTACCCGCGCACGAGCGCGATGGAGGCGAACCAGGTCCTGAACTTCACCGGCGGCCCCTACAAGCACGAGCACTATCGCGCCAAGGCGCAGGTCGTGTTCCAGAACAAGAACGTCATGTGCCAGTACCGCGCCGTCGGCCACCCGGTCGCCTTCGCCGTGACCGAGGCCATGGTGGACAAGGGTGCGCAGGCGCTCGGGATCGACCCGGTCGATATCCGCCGGCGCAACCTCATCACGGACGACGCCTACCCGACCAAGGGCGCGAGCGGCATCGTCTTCGAGGGCCTTTCCCACCACGCGTCACTCGACAAGCTGCTCGGCGCGATGGACTACGAGGGCATGAAGGCCGAGCGCGACAGGCTGCGCGGCGAGGGCGTCTATCGCGGCATCGGCTTCGCGGCGATGATCGAGCTCACCAACCCGGGCGCGGCCATGTACGGCATCGGCGGCGCGCGGATTTCGTCCCAGGACGGCGCGCAGGTGCGGCTCGATTCGAGCGGCTCGATCGTCGTCCACACGTCGGTGACCGAGCAGGGACAGGGCACCGACGCGATCATGGGCCAGATCGCGGCCACCGCGTTCGGCACCAGCCCGGACCGGGTCAAGGTCATCACCGGCGACACGGACAACGTGCCCACCGGCGGCGGCACCTGGGGCTCGCGCGGCGCGGGCATCGGCGGAGAGGCCGTGCTCCGGGCGGCCAAGGCGCTGCGTTACAACATCAAGGACATCGCCGGCCAGCTCCTCCAGGCCGACCCGAAGACCCTCGACATCCGCGAGGGCGTGGTGGTCGATGACGACACGGGCAACGAGCGGATGGGGCTCGACGAGCTGGCGCGGATCTCCTACTTCCGCTCGGACCTGATCCCCAAGGGCTTCCAGCCCGAGCTGATGGCGACCCGCCATTTCGTGCCGCGCGAGTACAACATCGCGTTCACGAACGGCATCCAGGCCTGCTACGTCGAGGTCGATCCGGAGACCGGTTTCCTGCGGTTCCTGGACTACTGGGTCGTCGAGGATTGCGGCACGGTGCTGAACCCGCAGCTGGTGGACGAGCAGGTGCGCGGCGGCGTGATCCAGGGGCTCGGCGGCGCGCTGCTCGAGGAATGCCGCTACGACGATACGGGCAATCTCGTGAACGCCAATATGGCCGACTACCTGGTGCCCATGGCCGGCGAGATGCCGGACATCCATGTCGGCCATGTGGAGACGCCGACGGCGGATTCGGAACTCGGCGCCAAGGGTGCGGGCGAGGCCGGCACGGCCGGCGCGCCGGGGGTGGTCATGAACGCCATCAACGATGCGCTCTCGCCCTTCGACGTCCGCGTGTCGCACCAGCCGATCACGCCGGAACGAATCCTGAAGGCGCTCGGCAAGTTCTAGGCGGGGAATCACGAACCTCATGCTGAGCTTGTCGAAGCATGAGGGGCCGCCCTCTCCTTCGACAAGCTCAGGATGAGGGCGTGCCTGTTGTCGCGCCCGCTGTCCCGATCGTGAACGCCCGCCGGGCTGGCCGTAGAGGTCCCGGGCCTGTACCGTTCCCCCGATAACAGGTCACAGGGGAACGGTGCTCATGAGCGTGGCGGACCATTCGGGCGAGGAAAGCGTCCTCGACCGCGAGGAAACCTTCATCGGCAAGACCGTGCCGCGCGCCAACGCCGCGCGCCTGGTGGCCGGCCAGGGCAGGTATGTCGATGACCTGTCGCTGCCGCGCATGGTCCATGTGGCCTATTTCCGTTCGCCCTATGCGCACGCGAAGATCGTCTCGATCGACGACGCGGCCGCGCTGGCGAGCCCCGGCGTGATCCGGGTGTTCACGGGCAAGGAGATCGCCGAGGTCTGTACCCCCTGGGTCGGAACGCTTGCCCACTTCAAGGGCATGAAGTCGGCGCCCCAGTACGCGATGGCAGTGGACCGGGCCTGCTGGCAGGGCGAGCCGGTGGCCGCGATCGTCGCCCACAGCCGGGCGGAAGCCGAGGACGCGCTCGAACTGCTGGAGGTCGAGTTCGAGGAACTGCCGGTGCTCGCCGATCCCGAGGTCGCGCTCGACGACGACACGCTCGTGATGCATGCCGATCTTGGCGACAACCTGCTGTTCGAGATGAATCACGATATCGGCGACACCGAAAAGGCGTTTGCCGAGGCGGCGGCGGTGGTCGGGCACACCATGCATTTCGGCCGTCACACCGGCGTGTGCCCGGAATCGCGCGCGATCATCGCCGACTATCACAGCTCCGAGAACCGCCTGACCTCGTACCATTCGCACCAGGCCCCGCACATGATGCAGGACCTGTTCGCCCGGCATCTCGACATCCCGAACCAGAATGTCCGGATCGTGTGCGGCGACGTCGGCGGTGCGTATGGCGTCAAGGGACACACCTATCCCGACGAGATGGCGACGGCCGCGATCTCCAAGATCATGAAACGGCCGGTGAAGTTCATCGCCGACCGGATTGAATCCTTCCTGACGGACCTGCACGCGCGCGACCACCGCGCTCACGTGCGCGCGGCGTTTGCCGAGGATGGCGAACTGCTCGCCATCGAGATGGACGACCTCACGGGCGTCGGTCCCTACTCGATGTATCCCCGCACCTCCGCGCTCGAGGCGCTGCAGGTCATCAACTATGTCGGCGCGCCCTACAACCACGCGAACTACAAGGCGCGCTCGCGCGTCGTGTTCCAGAACAAGACGCCGATGAGCCAGTATCGCGCGGTTGGCCATCCCGTCGCCGTCGCGATCACCGAAACGCTCATGGAAGAGGGTGCGCGCAAGCTCGGGCTCGATCCGGTCGATGTGCGCCGGCGCAACCTCATGGCGGACGACAGCTATCCGCGCGATTTCATCACCGGCCTGAAGATGGAGGCCCTCTCCCACGAGGCCTCGCTCGACAAGCTTCTTGCCATGTTCGACTACCAGGGTTTCCGCGCGGAGCAGGCCCGGTTGCGCGAACAGGGCATCTACCGCGGCGTCGGTTTTGCGACCCTTGTCGAGATGACGAACCCGGGCCCGCACACCTACGGGCTGGGCGGGGCGCGCATATCGTCCCAGGACGGCGCGGCAGCGCGGATGGACGCGTCGGGGGCCGTGATCGTCCAGACGTCGATCACCGAGCAGGGCCAGGGCTCGGAGGCCGTGATCCAGCAGGTGACGGCCAGCGCCTTCGGCACCACGCCGGACAAGGTAAAGGTGATCTCGGGCGACACGGACAACGTCCCGGTCGGCTGGGGCGCGGGCGGTTCCGGCGGTGCGGGCATTGCCGGCGAGGCAGCGCTCCAGGCGGCCAAGGCGCTGCGTCACAACGTCCTCGACGTGGCCGCGATCCTGCTCCAGTCCGAGGCCGCGTCGCTGGACATCCGCCACGGCGTCGTGGTTGACCGGGCGACCGGCGAGGAGCGCATGCCGCTCGAGGAGGTGGCGCGCGTGGCCTACTTCCGGCCCGACACGCTGCCCCAGGATTTCCAGTCCGAGATGATGGCGACGCGCCACTACATCCCGAAGAAGTATCCCGTGGCGATGACCAACAGTTTCCAGGCCGTGACCTGCGAGGTCGATCCCGAGCTCGGCACGGTCGAGCTGCTCAAGTTCTACTGCGTTGAGGATTGCGGCAAGGTCATCAACCCGCTCCTGGTGGACGAACAGGTGCGCGGCTCGATTGTCCAGGGCATCGGCGGCGTGCTCTACGAGGAGTGCCGCTATGACCTGGACGGCAACTTCCTGAACGCGAACATGGCCGACTATCTGGTGCCCATGGCGGGCGAGATGCCGGATATCGAGATCGGGCATGTGGAGACGCTGACGAAGGAATCCGAGCTCGGCGCTAAGGGTGCGGGCGAGGCCGGCACCGCGGGTGCGCCCGGCGCGATCCTGAACGCCGTCAACGACGCGCTCAGTCCCCTGGGGGCGACGGTCTTCGCCCAGCCGATCACGCCCGAGCGGGTGCTCAAGGCGCTCGGCAAGTACTAGCGATTCGGAGAGACATCATGAGCGACGTCGAGATCATCAGTTCGTCCACCTGTCCGTTCGCCCAGCGCACCCGGATGGCGCTGATCGAGAAGGGGATCGAGCACACGCTCACCGCGATCGACCTGAACGACAAGCCCGATTGGTTCCTCGCGATCTCGCCCTACGGCAAGGTGCCCGTGCTGCGTCACAACGGTGCGGTGATCTTCGAATCCGCCGTCATCAACGAGTATCTCGAGGAGGTGTTCCCGGAGCGTCCGTTGCTGCCGCGCGATCCGGTCCGCCGGGCCCAGGCGCGCATCTGGATCGATTTCGCGAATGTCCGCTTCACGCCCCATGTCTACAAGCTGATGATGGCCCAGGACGCCGAGGCCCAGGCCTTCCAGGTTGAGCGGCTGACGAAGGCGATGCTGATGATGGAGCATGAAGGGCTCGGCAAGCTGGGCGACGGCTCCTACTGGCTCGGCGACGACATCAGTCTGGTCGACCTGACCTTCCTGCCGCACATGCAGCGGGTCGCGGTGCTCACCCACTACCGCGACTTCCAGATCCCCGACGAATGCGTGCTCCTCAAGGGTTGGCTGCAGCTCATGGGCCAGCGCCCGTCGGTGACGGAGGGCTCTGCGTCGCTCGAGGTGCTGATCGAGAACTGGCGCAAATACGCCGAGAACACCTCGACCGGCACCACCGCCGAGGACATGCGCGCGGCCTGATTTCACGCGACCGCGACCGATGCGCCCCCAGCAAAGGTGATGTTCGGCGGCCGCCGTTGTTGGCTGCCTGGGCGGCTGATACTGTTCGGGAAATCCTGACCAGGGGAGAATTCATGGTTCACCTGCGAGAAATGCCTGATCATCTGCGCGAGGCGCTGATCAATCAGGAACTGCCCGAGTACGGCGACACGCCATGGGTCACGCCCAAGCCGCTCGACGAATGCCGTGTCGCGCTTATCTCGACCGCCGGTCTGCACCGGCGCGAGGACGATCCGTTCACGCCGGGCGCCGGCGACTACCGGATCATCCCGGACGATTACGACATGGGCGACCTGGTGATGAGCCACCTGTCGACCAACTTCGACCGCAGCGGCTTCTATCAGGACGTGAACACATCCTTCCCGATCGACCGCCTGCGCGAACTGGCCGAAGAGGGTGTCATCGGCTCGGTCGCGAGCCGGCACTTCTCCTTCATGGGGGCAACCCCGCCGACCGTGATGGAACCCATCGCGCGTGACCTCGCCGGCGTCCTCAAGGCGGACAATGTCGACGCGGTTGCGCTCGTCCCCGTCTGACCCCAATGCACGCGCGCCGTGGGCGGGCTTGCACACTATCTCGAAGACGAAGGCATTCCGACGACGCAGATCGCGCTGATCCGCAAGCATGCCGAGGAAATCAAGCCTCCGCGCGCGCTCGCGGTGCCATTCGAGCTCGGCCGTCCCCTGGGCGCGCCGAACGAGCCGGAGTTTCAGCGCCGGGTCCTGCGCGATTGCCTGGACCTGCTGGAGCGTGAATCCGGACCCGTCCTGGAAGACTTCCCCGACGACCCGCCGGGCGCGGACGTCGAGCAGGAAGGCTGGGCCTGCCCGGTCAACTTCGCGGCACTGGTGGAGGACGTCAGCGATCAGGAACTGCTCGAGCAGACGCTGTTGCAGGAGATCGCGCTCCTGAAACCGTGGTACGAGGAATCGAAGCAGAGCCGCGGCGGACGGACGAACTACGGGATCTCGGGCAAGGCGCCCGAGGAGATTCCCGCGTTCCTTGCCAGCCTCGTGGTGAACCGGGAAGACACGCCGTCACCGTTCGGCGACGAAAAGCCGGTCCATCTGGCCTTCAAGCAGATGGCCGACGACATGCGCTACTACTACATGGAATCGGCGATCGCGCGGCCCGACGGCCGGGTCACCGACGTGGACATCGGGAATTGGCTGTGGGGTGAGACGACCCTGGGCAAGGTGCTCGTGGAGATCCGCAACTGGGCGATGGAGAGCGAGCATCCGGGCTTCAAGGCGCTCGCGCCGACGGCCATGGTTCCGACCCATCAGCGCCACCGCACCATTCACGGCTGATTACACACAGCTTTGACGCGAAGGCCCTCCCGTCAGGGAGGGCCTTTCGTTTCGGGCCGTCAGGTTTCGGCGTAGCGCAGCACGCAGACGTCGCCCATCCTTGCAGTGACTTGCCCGATAATCGTCGCGTCCGGCGCGGGGCCGGCGCGGAGCGCGTCAAGGCAGGCCTCGGCCCGTTCGCTCGGGACGCCAACGAGAAGCCCGCCCGCGGTCTGCGGATCGAACAGCAGCGGGAAGTTCGGGTGCGCTGAGACGGGCGCGGCGTTGCCGACCGCCTCCTCGTTGCCGGGCCGGAGCGTGCTCTCATGGCCGGCGGCCACCAGCGCGGCGATGCCCGGCAGGACCGGCAGCGCGTTGAGCTCGAGCTCGGCATCGACGCCCGATGCGTTGAGCATCTCCAGCAGGTGCCCCGCCAGCCCGAAGCCGGTGACATCGGTGGCGGCGTGCGCGCCATGGTCCCGGACCACCGGGATCGCCAGCGCGAGCGAGCGCTGCATGGAGGCGAACGCCGCCGTCACATGGTCGCCGCCCGCCTTGGCACGCATGTCGGCGGCGAACAGGACGCCCGTGCCGAGCGGCTTGGTGAGGATTAGGGCGTCGCCGGGCGCGAGCCCGCCCTTGCGCAGGATGGTGTCCGGATCGGCATAGCCGTTGACCGTCAGGCCGAAGGCCATCTCCGCACCCTCGCCGGTGTGGCCGCCGGCGAGAACCGCGCCGGCCTCTGCAAGGGTCTCGGTCGCACCCGCGAGCAGCTGGTAGAGATCGTCGGACGTCTTCGCGTCCTCGCCGTGGGGCAGCATCACCGCGGCCAGTGCTGAATGGGCCTCGGCGCCCATTGCGAAGATATCGCCCAGGCAGTGGTTGGCCGCGATGCGTCCGAAGAGATAGGGATCGTCGATGAAGGCGCGGAACTGGTCGACGGTCTGGATTAGTGCCTTGCCCGGCGGCGGGGTGAGGACCGCTGCGTCGTCGGGTGAATCCAGCCCCTGGTCGAGGCCCTCGATTTCCTGCGGCGGCAAACGGTCGAGCGCGCGGCGGAGCACCGGGGCCGGCACCTTGGCGCCGCAGCCCCCACAGCGCATGGCCTCGAGCGTTGCGTCGCCGTCCGCGCCGTCGCCCGCATCCATGTCCGGCAGCTCCTGGTATTTGCGCATCCAGCGTCGGTCGATCCAGTCCTTCCAGCGCCACACCCAGGCGCCCTGAACGGAGAGCGAGCCGCGTGCGGCGATGGCGAACCTGTCGCCCGTGGTGATGAGCGCCAGGGTCTGGCCCTGCGGCCGGTAGCTGCGCAGCGGCCGGCCCCGCGCCGCGCGGCCCAGGTTCTCGGCCAGGTAAGGCCCCTGGCGGACGGCATAGACCCCCGCCTTCGGCAGCGCGTGCCCGTCCATCGAGGCGGCGTCGCCGGTGGCGAAGAGTTGCGGATGCGACGGCGAGCGGAGCGTCGCATCGACCCGCACGAAGCCGCGGTCGTCGCGCGCCACATCGCTGTCCGCGAGCCAGTGGGGCGGTCCGGCCGAGGTCACCAGGATCGTTCTGTCACTGTCAAGCACGCCGCCGTCGGCGAGGGTCACCGTATCCGGCCCGACCTGTGTCACGCCCGCGCCGGTTTGCACGGCGATCCCGCGGTCCGCGAGCGCGCGGGCGAGCTTGCGGCGGGCCGCCCTGTTGTAGCCGGGCAAGAGCGTATCGGCGGCCTCGACGATGGCGAAGCGGAGATCGCCGGGGCGCTTACCGAGGCCCGGTGCCGCCAGCCCCAGCCGGTGGCGCAGCGCGAGCGCGAGCTCGACCCCGCCCGCGCCGCCACCCGCAATGGTGATGTGGAACGGGCCACGATGGTTCCTGATCTCGTCGGTCAGGCGGTGATACGTTTCAAGGAAGCGGTCGATGGGTTTCACCGGCAACCCGTGTCCGGCGCCGACGATGTCTGCCGTTGACGGGGTCGAGCCGGTGTCGACGGAGACGAGATCGAACGCCACGGACGGGCGGCCGGCGACCTGGACATAGTTGTTTTGCAGATCCAGCCCCGTCGCCGCCGCGTGGATGATCCGGGCGTTGGCGAAGGCGGCGAGGGGGCGCAGGTCAATATGCGCCTCGGCCGCGCTGTAATGGTTGGCGATGTAGCCGGGGATCATGCCCGAATAGGGTGTCAGCAGGTCCCGGGTGATCAGAGTCAGCCGGATCCCGGGCTCGGGCTTCATGCCGAACCGCTTGAGGACGGCCACATGGCTATGGCCGCCGCCGATCAGGACAATATCATGTGTGATCGGGACGGTCGGGGTCATGCGCTCTCAGGGACTGCCGGGCTTCGCATCCGCGCGAACATCAACACCGGGCGGCGGGTGTCTTTCCCGGATCGCGCTTGGGTGCGTGAAAACTGGCGGAAGAGGGTGGGAGTCGAACCCACCAGGCACGTCTAACGCCCCTCACCGGTTTTGAAGACCGGGCGCCCCACCGGGGAACGGTCCTCCTCCACCTTCATTGTCGGCGAGATGGCAGAGCAGGGCAAGCCGCGGGACCGACACCGGCCTTACGAAGTCTCATGAATGCCTTTCTCAAATTCGGCTTATGGCTGCCGCGAGAATGCCAACGAGCTTCGGGTTGCGGACAGGTATGATTCCTCCCTCGATTGGTCAGTCCGGATAGTAGGCCCGGTCGTCGTCGCTGCGTTCGAAGTCGGGCTGGCTGGGCCAGTCCTTGATCCGGGTCGAGAAGTCGCCGCCGTAGCGCACCCGGAACAGGAGCGAGCGTTGCGGGCCGTTCTCATACTCGTGGAGTTCGCCCGGGGGGTGCACGATGAAGGCACCCGGCTTGACGTCGATCGTCTGGTCGGGCGTGCGCATCACGCCGCCACCCTCGAAGCAGAAGTAGATCTCCGTCGCGTTGGGGTGGCAGTGGTTCGGGCTCACCTGTCCCGGCTCCCAGCAGGCGACGGTGACATCCCCGTTCTCCACCGTGTCGAGAATTTTCTCGACGTGGCGCTGGGGATTCCATTCCTCTTCGACCTTGAGGTCATAGGCGATCATTATATTGTTCCTCCCGAACCGTGTTCTCCTGAGAGCTTAGCCCCCCATCGGGGATGCGTAAATGTCCTGGTTTCGCAGGTACGAAAAAACGCCGCACCGGCGGGCCGGTGCGGCGTTCGTTTCTATCCCGGCGTGTGCCGGCCTACTTGTTCTGGGAATCGTAGAAATTCACCATCTTGAGGACGTCCGCCGCATCGATCCGGCCCAGCGGGCCGTCGCTGTACGAACAGGCGGCGACGTTGCCGTCGGCACCGACGATGAATTCCGAAGGCTGGATGATCCGGCGCCGGTCCTCCCAGTAGGAGCCGAGCGCGTTGGCGATGTCCCGGGATACGCTGTGTCCGACGGGGAAGTTCACCTCATCGGCGACTTCCTGGGCCTTATCGACGGGATCGACGCTGGCGGCGAATACCTGGGCGCCGAGCTTGTCGAACTCGTCTTTCAATTCTGCAAAGCCGACCAACTGACGGCGACAGTAGGGTCACCAGTGGCCACGGTAGAAGAGGATGACCCGGTACCGTGCGTCTAGGTCATCGGGCAGGCTGAGCGTTCCGCCGCCGACGAGATCAACCGTCAGTTTCGGGAAGGCCGAGCCGATGCCGAGTTTCTCTGACATGTTGCTTCCTTTGCTGGAGAAATGCGCCGAAACCGGCGCGGATTGCGGAGTTATGGTGCACCCTAACGCGATGCGCCGCAATCATCGGATTGTGCTTGGGCTTGTCCCCCACACGCTGGCATTGTAAGTGGTATACAAGCGTTTCTTGGAAACGCGACGAGGTATGGGCAGGGGAGCCGTCATGGAAGTTGTCGCCAAGTTTTTCGCCAATCCCGATAACCTGATTCTGTTCGTGGTGCCGCTGGTGGTCATGATCGTCGCAACCCTTGCGCTCACGATCGTGTTCCCGAGCGAGGATACCTCGCACAAGTCGGGGCGGCTCGAGGGGTACAGCGATCTGCACCGCGAAGCCTATGTCGGCGCTCTCATCGCGGCGGCGGTCACGATCATCCTCTTCGTGATGCGCGGCGGTCCCGAGCCCTTCGTGCTCGTCTGGAAGCCGCTCCTTTCGACCGTGATGATGCTGCCGTTCGGCTATGCGCTGGCGCTCGTGATCGGCGGCATGGCCGGGATGACCCGCAGCAAGGCCTAGGTATCTAGCCGGCGGCCGCGGCCAGGCTGCCCGCGCCGGTCAGCACAATATAGAGTTCCAGCGCCGCCGTGCCGGTGTTGCGGATCGCGTGGCTTGCGCCGCGCGGCACGAACACGAAGCTGTCGGCCGCGATGGCCGACTCGCCGTCCCCATCCACGGCCAGCCCGGTCCCCGATACGATGTAGTAGATCGCCTCGGCCCCGGCCAGCGCGTGTTCGGCGATTTTCGCGCCGGGGGCGAGCGCGGCGTGGACCAGCGAATTCTCGCTGCCGTTGTGGGCGCCGATGGGTGCCTTCAACGCCGCATCGCGCCACGCCTCGGGAACGCCGTCACCCGGTGCCGCGGTCTCCTCCAGCCGCACGAGAATGCCCTCGTTGAGGCCGTCACGGTCGCGCGTCAGGTCGTCGTCGCTCACCGTTCCGCAGAATTGGTAGCCGGTGCCCGCGACGCTCGGCGCATTCATGTAGAAGCCGATAACCTTCGCATCCTCGTCGGTCGTCTCGTTATAGAAGAAATGCTCCGAGCCCTTCGGCATCAGCCGGCAGTGCCCGGCGGTCACCACGGCCCGGCTCTCGCCCTGGCCGACGACGCCGTGGCCCGACAGGTACACCGCGATCTCGTCGCTCACCTCGTGCAGATGCTTGGCGTGGGTCGAGCCCGGCCGGAAGATCGAGTGGAACACCGTCGTCGCGCTCCCGGTCTCGCCGGTGATCGGCAGCCGGAACTCCGAGATTGCCCAGCCGTCCCGCTCCTCCATGCGTTCGGGCTCCACGTCGAGGGTCTGGATCACGGTGATGGTCATGGAATTTTCTCAGTTGGTGGTGTCGAGGAACTTGAAGGTGCGGGTGTCGCCCGCCGCGACGATATGCCCGGCGGTCGCACCCGCGAAATGGACCGGCAGCACAAGGTTGCCGCTGTCGGTCTGGGCATCGACGAACTTGCTGCGGCTCGCTGCCGACATCTCCATGTCCCAGCAGAAACAGGTGCTCCATTCCGGGTACGGTACCTGGATCGGGTGGTGCATCAAATCGCCGATGAAGGCCCCGCGTTCGCCGTCGGACTCGACGTTCACGATTACATGGCCCGGCGAGTGACCCGGGGTCGGCTCGAGCCAGACGCCGGTCTCGATCTCGTGGTCATGATCGACCAGCACCGCCTGGCCGGCTTCCATGACGGGCAGCACGCTGTCGATGAAGGTGAGGCCGACGCGTTCCGCGCCCGCCGTGCTTTCCGCCTCCCAGTGGGCGTACTCGTCGCGCGCGAAGACATACTTCGCGTTCGGAAACGTCGGGACCCAGCGCCCGTCCACGAGCTGGGTGTTCCAGCCCACATGATCCGGGTGCAGGTGGGTGCACATGACGATATCGATATCTGCGGGCGTCAGGCCCAGGGCCGCGAGGTTGTCCATCCACGGCCACTTCTTCATGTGGAAGTCGGGATTTGCGCGCTCCTTGTCCTCGCCGACGCAGGTGTCGATCAGGATGTTGTGGTTCGGGGTCTGGAGAATGAAGCTCTGGAAGGTGAGCTTCAGTTTGCCGCTGGCGATGTCGAAGTAGGTCGGCGCCATCCAGTCGAGATGTTCCGATACGGCCTCGGGCGTCGCCGTGGGGAACATGTCCGCCGGGGTGATATAGGCGCCGGTCGCCTCGTTCACCGACTGCACGGAGAAGGCACCGATCGTCAGGGGTTGCATCGCATCGACCCGAAGCCGTTGGTAAGGTCCGCGAGTGTCCGATGTTAGACTTCTCCACGCAAGCGCTGACGGGGAGCCGGCTGTGAGTGAGCCGAGTGAGATACCGAAGGCGGTGTTCGCCTGTGTTCCAGCCGCCGCGCGGTCTCCAATCGCTCCCGAAAGCTCCTCACATCCGCCACATTCACGCACTAGATAGACGGTGTGGCGCGTTGCGGGCCGGCGGCCTACCGCCGGACGACGCGCTCTGACATTGACCCGTTCTCGGCGCACACGATAGGGCAGGGAGGTTCGGGGCGACACGGGCCGCGGGCAGCTAAGGGGATCGAATGCGAGGAGAAAACCAATGATGGGCAGACCGGGGACACGACCGAAAGGAATGCTCATGCGTTTTCAGAAGGCCACGGTGGCGGCGTTGCTTGCCGCACCCGCTCTCGCGATGACCGTGCAGCCCTCGGGCGCGCAGCTCGGCGACATCCTGAAGGCGCCGAAGACCCTCATCGACCGCGCGATCGAGGCGCGCAGCGCGGCGGACATCGCCAAGGACAACCGCATCGTCATCGACGTGAATGCCACCATGGCCGACGTCGGGACGATCAAGGCCTCGACCGAGATCTACGAACAGAAGCTCCTGATCACCGGCATCTTCTCCGACCAGGCGACCCACGACGCCTTCCACGACAAGGTGAAGCAGGTCGAGGGCGTGAAGGAGCTCTTCTGGCACGCCCATGTGCTCACCGATGAAGAGCGTGAACGCCGGAAGGATGAGCTCCTGGGCTGGGACGATGTCCTGGTACTGGAAACCAAGGTCGATATCGAGATGGTGTCGACCCGGGGGGTCGCCGACGTGAACTTCCGCACGGCTGCGGATTCCTTCGGCACCGTCTATCTGATGGGCCGCGCGCGCTCCCGGGAGGAGCTCGAGAAGGCGATTGCCACCGTGCGCGCGACCGACAACGTCCGCCAGGTGGTCAGCTACGCCTTCGTGCGCCCCTGAAGCCCGGACTTAGGCGCCGAACACTTCTTCGACCGGCCGGAGCTGGTGACGAACATTCCCGTCGCGCTGTGACAGGCCGACCCGATCGAAATACTCCAGTAACTCGACGGCGAGATTCCGTCCGATTCCCGCTTCCTTGCGGAATGGCGACACACCGACGCTGCCGTCGGCGGCGATCATCGCTTCGAAGGTCCGTGCGTGCGCGCGCAGCGCTGCGGGCAGGAAGAACCGGTTCTCGGCAATCTGCACGGCGAGCCCCATGCGCACCGCCTGGCGCAGCGTCTTGCCGACGCCGTTGACCGGGAGGCCGGCGGCCTGGGCCAGGTCATGCACCACCGGCGGGCTTGCCGGCGTCTCGTTCAGATAGGGCTGCAGCGCTTCCCAGCGCTTCGCGTCGTCGCCCGTCAGGCCCGGCCGGTGATCCGGGCGGTGCAGCAGCATCCCGTCGCTCGACATGGTGCCGTCGGCGACCAGCTTCGCGCTGACCGCGTCGAACAGGGTCTCCGGGATGAACCGGCCGACGCTCTTGCGCAGCTGTGCCGCGGCGGGCCCCAGCCGGTCGGGGTAGCGCGTGTGGAACTGGTCGAGGGCGGCGAGCAACTCCTCGCGCCGCGCGGCCCAGGCGTCTTGCGCGATCGCAAGCGCATCCGCGCCGGTTCCCGCCGACGCCGCGCCGGTCGCCGAAAGAGCGGCGGACATCTCGGCCTCGGTCAGGTTGCGCTCCGCCGCGAAGTCGGCGATCGACAGGCCGGTCGGGGACCGGGCCAGTGCGCTGGCAAGTGCCGTCTCGGCGTCGGGCGTGTCGAGGGCGTCGAGCAGCTCGAGGCGTTCCGGCCTGGCGCGCCCCCGGCGCGGCGGATGCAGATCCACTACGTGCCCGCCGCCGAGCGTGACCTGTGCCGACTGGTCGCGAATGACGAACCGGTCGCGCACGCACGCGCCGACGGGCGCGTCCAGCACGAGCTGCGCCGGTACGTTGCTCCCCGGCGCGGCGCTGTCGGCGCCGAGGATCGCCACCCGGCCGGTGACGTTCCGCGCGCCGAGATGCACATGGACGGGGGTCCAGTGCCGCAGCGGCCTCTTGGCATCGGCGACCACGTTCAGCCGGACATCCAGCTTGCGGTAGAGCCCGAGCCCGGAATCGGCCACCAACCAGTCGCCGCGCGCGATGTCGTCCTTGTCGAGCCCGGCGAGGTTGAGCGCCAGCCGGTCTCCGGCCCGGCCTGTCTCGCTGTCCGTGTTGTTGGCGTGAATGCCGCGGACGCGCGCCTGCACGTCGTGCCCCGCGATCCACAGCCGGTCCTCGCGGGAGACCGTGCCGGCGAAGGCGGTGCCGGTCGCCACCAGGCCGGCGCCTGCGACGGTGAACACCCGGTCGACGGCGAGGCGGAAATGCCCTGCGCCGGAGCGCGCCTCGGTGACCGCGGCCATGTCGGCGATTTCTTCCCGCAGCGCCTCGATCCCGTCGCCGGTGACCGCCGAGACCGGGAACACCGTCGCGCCCGCCAGCGAAGTTTCACAGATCAGCAGTTCGATCTCGTCCCGGACCTCGGCCACGCGGGATGCGTCCACCCGGTCGATCTTCGTGAGCGCGACCATCCCGCGCGAGACGCCCAGGATATCGAGGATCGCCAGGTGTTCGAGCGTCTGGGGCATGGGGCCGTCGTCCGCCGCGACCACGAGCAGCGCGCAGTCGATGCCGGTCACGCCCGCCAGCATGTTGTGGACCAGGCGTTCATGGCCCGGCACGTCGATGAAGCCGAGCCGCGCGCCGTTCTCGAGGTCGGTGTACGCAAAGCCGAGATCGAGCGTCATGCCGCGCTTTTTCTCTTCCGGCAGGCGGTCGGCGTCGACGCCCGTCAGCGATTTCACGAGCAGGGTCTTGCCGTGATCGATATGGCCCGCGGTCGCGATGATCATGATGTGTGCAGATTTTGGAGCTGGGCGCAGAAGCCGTCGGTATCGTCGAGGCAGCGCAGGTCGAGCCAGAGCGCGTCGTCATGCACGCGCCCGATGACCGGCACGGGCAAGGCGCGGAGCGATGCCGCCAGCCGTTTGAGTTTCGCGCCCTGGCCGCGCACCGCGGCCGGCCGGATGACCAGTGCGGCGCTGCCCAGGCTCTCGACCGGGAGCGCGCCCGATCCGATCTGTCCGGCGCAGTCCTCGACCGAGACCGTGAACGCGTCGCCGACGGCCTCGCCAACCGCGTCGCGCAGCGATCCCGCGACGGCGCGAATATCGTCCGCCCCACGCGCCAGGAGCTTGAGCGTGGGCAGCCGTTCAGCCAGCCGGTCGGGATCGCGGTAGAGCATCAGGGTCGCGGCCAGCGCGGCGAGGGTTGCCTTGTCGCAGCGGAGCGCACGCTTGAGAGGGTTCTTCTTGAGCCGCGCGATCAGGTCCGCGCGCCCGACGATCAGCCCCGCCTGGGGGCCGCCCAGCAGCTTGTCGCCGGAGAAGGTGACGATGTCCGCGCCCGCCGCCAGCGTCTCGCGCGGGGTGGGCTCGTGGGGCAGGCCCCAGCGCTCGAGATCCACCAGCGCCCCGGCACCCAGATCGACGGCGAAGGGAATGTCCGCCGCGTGGGCGATCCCGGCGAGATCGCCCTCGGGCACGTCGGCGGTGAAGCCCTGGACCGTGTAGTTCGACGTGTGGACCTTCATCACCAGCGCGGTCCTGGCGCCGATCGCACCCTCGAAGTCCCGGGCGTGGGTCCGGTTGGTGGTACCGACCTCGACCAGCTTGGCGCCCGCCCGCGCCATGATGTCGGGAATCCGGAAGGCGCCGCCGATCTCGACCAGCTCGCCGCGCGAGACGGGCACTTCCTTGCGCAGCGCCAGCGCGTTCAGGAGCAGCAGGACGGCGCCCGCATTGTTGTTCACGACTGTCGCGGCCTCGGCACCTGTCAGCTCACAGAGCAGTTCCTCGACATGGGTGTCCCGGTCGCCGCGCTTGCCGCTGTCGAGATCGTATTCCAGGTTGCTCGCGCCGCGCGCGGCCTCGGCCATCGCCTCGATTGCCGCTTCGGCCAGCGGCGCCCGGCCCAGGTTTGTGTGCAGCACGGTGCCGGTCAGGTTGAAGACGCGGCGCAGCCCGGGGGCCGCCGCGCGCGCGAGTTGCGCCGCCGCCGTTCGCGCGAAGGCATCTTCCGAGAGGTCAGCTGCGTCGCCCGCCGCGATCGTCCCGCGGGCGCCGTCGAGCGCCGCGCGCAGTGCCGCCGTCGTCGCGGCGCGTCCGTGCGATTCCACGAGGGTGGCGACCGACGGCGCCTGCAACAGGCGGTCGAGCGAGGGGATCGCGGAGAAGTCGGGGCTTGGGTCGGCCATGGGGCGTGATTGTTCCGGTCGGGGCGGTCGGGATCAAGACTGATATAGTCCCTTCCGCGACCAACACCTGTGATGGACAACCGTCACGAACAGGATTTCCTTGGCGCGCGAACGGTTGGAGGCAGCACATATGAAAGATTGGGGAGGCATCGCCGCCGGGCTCGGCACGGTCGTCTGCGTCGTCGCGATGCTCATCGCGGGACGGCTCGGCGCGACCACGGACGCGCTGACGATCTACGATCTCGCGGGCCTGCGCATGGGGGTCGCCGCGATCCTCGCGCTGCCACTGCTGATCCGATACTTCCCCTGGCGCGTCCGGTTGCGCGACCACGCGATCGTCGCCTTCTTCGGCGGCGCGCCCTTCATCCTGATGCTGTTCGGCGGAATGACCTTCGCGCCCGTCGGCCATGCCTCGGTCGTCATGTACGGCGCGCTGCCGGTTTTCGCCGCGTTCGTTGCCTGGGCCTGGGTAGGCGACTGCCCGGGGCGCTGGCAATGGGCGGGAATCGCTACCATCGTCGCGGGCGTGGGCGCGGTCGGCTGGGATGCGTTCGCCGGCGGCACGGTCGCCGGCCAGTGGCGCGGACATCTGCTGTTCCTTGGCGCCGCCCTGTGGGTTGCCGTCTGGTATGGCGGCATGCGGGCCGCCCGGCTCGGCGTGATGCAGTCGCTTGCCGCCCTGCTGGTCGGCAACGCGCTCGTTTATGTGCCGATCTGGCTCCTGTTCCTGCCCTCGACGCTTTTCACCGCGCCCTTCGGTGACATCGTCCTCCAGTCGGTCGTCCACGGGGTGTTCGGCGCATTCCTGTGCATCTTCGGCCACGCCTATGCGGTAAAGACCATTGGCCCGACCCGCCAGGCCGCCGTTGGCTCCTGGGTGCCGGCGCTCGCGCTGGTCGCCGCGATCCCGACCCTCGGCGAGGAACCCACGCTGCTGAACATCGTCGGCGCGCTGGTGGTGACCGCCGGCATCCTGGCGACGGTCTTCCTGCAGCCGCGCCGCGCGGACCCGTCGTGACGCGGCATTGTCACGCCGCCGGGCCGTGCTAGATATATCCCTATGGTGAAGCTTTCCGTTCTCGACCAGTCGCCTGTGCGCGCCGGCGGCGACGCCCGCACCGCGCTCGAGGAGACCATCGCGCTGGCCCAGGCGACCGAGCGGCTCGGCTATTCGCGCTACTGGCTCGCCGAGCATCACGGCACCGCGGGTTTTGCGGGCTCCTCGCCCGAGATCATGGTGACCCGCGTCGCGGCGGCCACCAACCGCATCCGCGTCGGCTCCGGCGGGGTTATGCTCAGCCACTACTCACCACTGAAGGTGGCGGAGAACTTCAAGCTGCTCGAGAATCTCTATCCCGGGCGGGTCGATCTCGGGATCGGTCGCGCGCCGGGCAGCGACGGGCTCACCGCCGCCGCGCTCGCCTATGGCAGCGAGGTTGGGATCGAGTATTTCCCGACCAAGATCGCCGACATGATGGCCTTCCTCGACGACGGGGTTCCGGCGACGAAGCCGTTCCGCGATGTCCGCGCCACCCCGTCGGTGGCCGACGCGCCGGAAGTCTGGCTGCTCGGCTCCAGCGACCAGAGCGCAGCCTACGCGGCCCATTTCGGGCTCGCCTATTCCTTCGCCCACTTCATCGCGCCCCAGGCGACAGGACCGGTGATGAAGTACTACCGGGAGAAGTTCGAGCCGTCCGATCATCTCGCCGCCCCGCGGGCCAATGCCGGCGTGTTCGTGATCTGCGCCGATACCCAGGAGGAGGCGGACTACCTGGCCGCCAGCCGCGATCTCTGGCGGCTCAAACTCAACTATGGCCAGCATCTGCCCTATCCCCACCCGGACGAGGCGCTGGACTACGTCTACAACCCTCAGGAGCGCCGGGTCGTCGAGGCGAACAAGGCGAACCGGTTTGCCGGTACACCCGAGAAACTGCGCCACGAGCTTGCGGCCTTCGCCGACGAGCATGGCTTCGAGGAACTGCTCGTCCTCACGATCACCTATGACTTCGAGAAGCGGCTGCGCTCCTACGAGCTCCTGGCCGATGCGTTCGAGCTGGCGCGGCACGACGCGGCCGCGGAATAGGTGCCCCGCCTAGATATCCCGGCCCGCTGCCTTGTCCGCGTCGATGATGGACTGGGGTACAACGATCCCGGCGTTCGGGTCGGGGTGGTCGCCATAGATCACCATCACCATGCCCACCTCTTCGCCGGTGTTCTCGACCGAACGCATCAGGTGCGGCGGAACCGAGAAGGTGTCGTAGGGGTTGAGGACGACCTTGTTCTGGCCTTCGTTGCCCCAGTGGATCGTGTACTGGCCACGCATGCAGATGAAGGTCTCAGTGTATTCGTGGGCATGCAGCACCGGGTGGTGACCGGGCTCGGACTGGATGTAGCAGAGATGGAACGAGTGCGGTGCGTCGATCGCCGCCGGGCCGGCCATGTTGTCCGGCGAGATGACCCAGCGGATGCCCAGGCGCAGGTCGGGGTTGTTCGCGTCGCGGAACGCGTCCGGGTCCAGCTCCAGCGCTTCGAAGGGCGCGATCGACCGGGCGACGGTCTCGGGCGGCAGCTCGATCCCCTCCCCGGCGCGGCGCTTGTAGGCGGTCCTCGCCGCCATCATTCGGCTCCCACGTTGAACTTCATCGAGGTGTGGGCCTCGATCGCGTTGCGTACATCCGCGCCGTACTTTGCGGCCACCTCGTCGCCGACAGAGCGGGCATATCCGATATCGTTCTGGTTGCCGCCGAGGATAATCACCAGCAACAGCGCTGTGTCATCGCCGATGTTGCGGAACGCGCGGGTCACGCCGAGCGGCACGTCGACCATGTCGAAGCGGTCGAGCACATCGGAATGCTCGCCCGCGTCGCCCCAGCGCAGCTCGAAGCGCCCCTCGAGGCAGAAGAAGATCTCGTGGGTCTCCATGTGGGCGTGCAGCATCGGGCCGTCGCCGGGCGGACATTCGGCGATGGAGATGGACAGCCCGTCCGGTCCCTTCGCCGAGGTGAACTGGTGCGAGCCCGCCGCGTTGCCCGGTGCGAGCAGGGTGTAGAGGGTCTTCGCCGTCAGCATCTCGTAGGCCTCGGTCGGGATGCCGAGCTCGGTGTAGTTGCCCTGCTTCGGGTGCCATCCCGCGCGGCGCACGATGTGTTCGGCCATGCCGTCGGGCCCGATGTCGATGGTCTTCATGTGCGCGTTCTCCTGCATCCCGCAATATTCGATGTGGGCACTTCATCACGCGTCTCCGCGAGGTTTCAACGGTGCCCGGCCCGTCGTTTTGCCTGTCGAAACAATTCGTCATGTATGCCGTTGCTTAACCTTTTCCCGCCAGGATGGTCGCCTTGTTGCGCACCCGCGCGCCCGAAGATCGGGCGCGTGCGGTCGACCCAAGAAGGATCGAGGCGCCGGAATGATTGCACGAACCCTTTTCGCGGGCCTGTTCCTGTCCGCCGTCAGCATCTCACCGTCCGTGGCAGGCGAGCCGCTGCGCCTGTCCGTGACGAGCGGGCTGCCGCACGATCATGCGGTCCCGCGGATTGTACGAACCCATTTCCAGGACGAGGTCACGCGCCGCGTCGCCGATGCGGGGGGTGGCGAGATCGTCTGGGACGAGCTGCACGCCGAGACGCTCGCGCGCTTGGGCGGCGCGCTCGAGGCGGCGGAAGACAATCTCGCGCTGTTCGCCGTGGTCGCGGTCAACCACGAGTCACGGCGCCTGCCGCTCCAGAACCTGACCTTCCAGATGCCGTTCACCACCGAGAACTGCGCCGTCGTGGGCGCTGCCTACCAGGCAATGCATACGGAACTGCCGGGCATGACCGACGACATCGCGGCGGCGCGCCAGGCCTTCGTGTCGGGCATCGCCAGTGACGGGTACAACTTCATCGCGGTCTGCTCGATCCGCAACGCCGACGAGCTACGCGGTCTCCGGGTCGGTATGGTCGACCGGCTGGAGAGCTGGGTCGCGGGCGTGCAGGGTCTTCCCCGGCGCCTGCCCGACGACACGATGGGCGCGCGCATGGAGGCGGGCGAGCTGGACGCGGCACTCTTGCCGACGTCGGAAATCGCCCGGATCGGGCTTAAGCGGTTCGCAGACCACTACACCCGGACGGGCTTCGGGGCGCAGGTGCCCTTTGTTCTGACTGTTAACTCCAGACGGCTCGCGGCGCTGCCAGAGGCCGTGCGGACCGCCATCGCCGAGGCGGGCGCGGCGTTCACCGGCGCCGCTGCCGAGGCATACTGCGCTGCTGGCGCCCAGGCCGTAGCCGATCTGAAGGCGCAGGGTGTGCGCGCGGCCAAGCTCCTCAAGACCCGGCGCTTCCAGTGGGCCGACAGCCTGCCGCCGATTGCACGGAGCTGGGCCGAGGCACACGACGCGGCGGACCGGCCGGGGACGGCGGCGGTCGATATGTATATGAACCGGCTGCGCGCGGCGGGGGTGAACCTCTTGCGCAACTGGTCGCGTGTCGCGCCGAAGAGCGCGCTCGACGAGGCGCTCGAGGCGGCGCAGAGCAGCGCGGACGACGCGGCGCAGGAACTCTCCCAGGTGCCGGCACGTTAGAGGCGCGCCGCGCGGGCGCGTTTGCAGCGGGTGCATGGCTGAACCGCGCGACGGGCGTGAATTTTCGTGCTCCGCTGGGGGTTTCGTTCCCCGAACCCCCGGAAATCCACGATTTCGGTCCTGGTACGATGCATATGATTTGTGCCGGGCGCGCGTTTGTCCGTGCCCGGGGGCTCCGCTATATATTGTGCCGGACATTCGCCACGAGGAGTGAGGCCATGGCGCTGGAAGATCTTGCGATTTTCGACGATTCCAACTTCCACACCGAGGTCCTCGAACGCGAGGGGCTGACCGTCGTCGACTTCTGGTCCAAGACCTGCGTGCCGTGCAAGCAGCTCAAGAAGATTCTCGGACAGGTGAACGAGGAGCTTCCCGAGAATGTGGTGATCGGCACCGTCGATGGTGACGAGAATCTCGACCTGCTGTCGCGCTATGGTGTGCGCGGCTTCCCGACGCTCATGTTCTTCAAGGACGGAGAGGTCGTGGAGACCCGCACCGGCGTCGATCGCCGCCAGGTCCTCAAGAAGGCGATTGAAGAACATGCCTGAGAACACATCTTGTTTTTGCTACGGTGCCCCGGCACCAAACGATTGAGAGAGCGATATGCCGAATATCACCCTGCTCGATATCGAAGAGCTGAAGAAGACCAAGCTCAAGCCGTATATCGAGAAATCCCTTGAGCTGCGTGCGCCGGACCCCGGCTTCCACGCGGTCATGGGCCACAATGTGGACCTCGCCGAGAAGGCCTACCTGTTCTGGACCAGCGTGTTCAACGAGGGGGCACTCGACCACAAACTCAAGGAAGTTATCCGGGTGATGCTGTCGCGCATGGCCCATTGCAGTTACTGAGGCAACGTTCGTTCTGCTTCGGCGAAGCGGGAAGGACTTGACGAAAAACTCCTCGACGACGGCATCAACAACCATGCCGGCAGCGATGTCTTCTCCGAGAAGGAAAAGGCGATCATGCGCTATGTCGAGAAAATCTCGACGGACGCGGACTCATTTGATGATGACGACTGGGACGATCTGCGCGCCCACCTGAGCGAGGACGAGATCGCCGAACTGGGGATGTTCCTGGTTGGTAACCTCGGCTTCCACACCTTTTTCGGATCCCTGAAGTTCTACCCGATGTTCGCACCGGATGGACGCCTGGTGAGCCAGGAGGAATCGGCGGAGATCTATGGGGCGACCCCGGAATCGCTCCAGGGGGAGGCGGCCGAATAATGTCCCGTCTCGCACCTCTCGAACTCGACCAGATCGAGGATCCCGAACTCCGTGATCTCACGGCTCAGTGCGTTGAACTCGGCGTGCCGGACGAGCTGTTTCCGTGCATCATCGCGCGGGTCCCGGCCCAGGCGAAGACGCTCTTGGGCGTGATGCTCGAGCTGCACACCAAGGGTACGGTCGATCACCAGCTCAAGGAGATCATCCGCATCCAGCTCGCGCGCTTCGTCGAGGATCCTTATTTCTCGGCACTGCGATCCAAACGGGCGATTGCAGAAGGCCTGACCGAAGAACGCATCGACGCCGGCTGCGATGATTACGAGGATTCGGAGCTCTTTACCGAGGCGGAACGGATGGCCTTGCGCTTCTCCGACCAGCTTTTCCTCGACCCCGACAAGGTCGATGCGATCTTCTACGAGCAGATGCGCGAACACTGGACGGAGGCGCAGATCATGGAGATCGGCACCTTTCTAGCGATCTACCACGCCGCGCATCTCTTCATGAAAACCCTCGATGCGCGGCCGCTTGCCGCCGCCTGACACGAGGTTGATGCCGAAATAGAGAAGGGCGGGTCTCGGACCCGCGCTTTTTCGTGTGCGGCGGGCGGGTTCCCAACCAGCCCGGGTTCCGACCTAGTTCCGGTTCAGCGCTGCCCAGACCCGCGGCGGCGTGGCCGGCATGTCGAATTCGGTGATGCCGTGTACCGAAAGCGCGTCGACGATGGCGTTCATGCCGGCAGCCAGCGCACCGGTAGTGCCGGCCTCGCCGGCGCCCTTGGCGCCCACCGGGTTGGTGGTGCAGGGCACCGAGTGGAAGCCGAGCTTCATGTCGGGCATGTCGTCGGCCCGCGGCATCATGTAGTCCATGAAGGAGCCGGCCAGCAGTTGGCCATCCTCGTCATAGACGGCATGCTCGCCGAGAATCTGACCGAGGCCCTGGGCGACGCCGCCATGCACCTGGCCGTGGACAATCATCGGGTTGATGACCGTGCCGCAATCATCGACGGCGATATAGCTCAACACGTCGATGACGCCGGTCTCGGGCTCGATCTCCACCTCGCAGATGTGACAGCCATTGGGATAGGTCTGTTCGGGCGAGTCGAAATCCTCTTCCGACGCGAGACTGTCCGGGATGCCCTCGGGCAGGTCGCCCAAGGACCGGGCCTGTTCTTCGAGCGCGAAGATGTCGACTGACCGGTCGGTCCCGGCGACGGTGAAGGTGCCATCCGCATACTCGATGTCCGCCTCCGCGGCCTCCAGCACATGGCCGGCGAGTTTACGCCCCTTGTCGATCATGGCGTCGGCCGTCAGTGAGATCGCGCCGCTGGCCAGCGCCATGGAGCGCGAGGCGACCGAGGCGAAGCCGGTGCCCGGGGTCTCGAAACTGTCGCCCTCGATGATGCGCACCTTCTCGTAGGGGACCTGCAGCAGTTCGGACACGACCTGCGCGAAGCTGGTAACATGTCCCTGGCCGTTGGACTGGACGGCCAGCCGGGCCTCGACGGTGTCGTCCTCGCCGATGGCAAGCTTGGCGCCCTCCTGCAACATGCCGCCCGCGGTCTCCACGAAGCAGGACATGCCGATGCCGCGCAGCTTGCCATTGGCTGCGCTTGCCGCGCGGCGTTCCTCGAAACTGTCCCATTCGGCCAGCGCGAGGGCCTTGTCCATCTCGGCCTCGAACTCGCCGGAATCATATACCTGCGAAAGCGAGGTAGTGTAGGGCATCTGGTCGGGCTTGATGAAGTTCCGCCGGCGCAGCTCCACCCGGTCGATTCCGAGTTGGCGCGCCGCATGGTCCATCATCCGCTCCAGTATATAAGCCGCTTCGGGCCGCCCGGCACCGCGATAGGGGCCGATGGGGACGTTGTTGGTCATCAGGCACTTCACCTGGAATTCCAGCGCCGGGTTGTCGTAGCAGCCAGTCAGGCAGTTGCAGACGTTACGGGTCGCCGCGGCCGGGCCATGGGACGAGAGATAGCCGCCCATCGCCGCGATCATGTTGACCCGGAAGCCCTGGATTTTCCCGTCTTCGTCGAAGGCCATGGTGCCGTGCATCACCCCGTCGCGGGCCTGGTTGTCGGCGAGGAACGCCTCGGATCGCGTGCCCTGCCACTTGACGGGTTTGCCGCAGGCCTTCGCCGCGAACAGAATCGCCACATACTCCGGATAGGCCTGTGTCTTCATACCGAAGCCGCCGCCTACATCGTTGGTCATCACATGCATCTGCTCATGGGGCACGTCGAAGATCGCGCCGGCGAGCATGTTCCGCATGGCGTTCACGCCCTGGGATCCCGTGATCAGGTCGTATCGCCCGGCGCCTTCATTCGCGGCCGGGTCGAAGCGCGCAGCCGCGCTGCGCGGCTCCATCGCCGCCACGGCCAGCCGGTTGGTCGTCAGTGTCAGCTCCACCACGTGGGCGGCACCCGCGATCGCGGCCTTCGCCTTCGCCTCGTCGCCGATCTGGAAATCGAGGCAGACGTTGCCGGGGATATTCTCATGTAGCTGCAGTGCGCCGGCTTTCGCCGCCTCGCGCACATCGGTCAGCGCCGGCAGAGTGTCCATGTCCAGGTCGATCAGGTCGACGGCGTCCTGGGCCAGCGCCGTGCTCTCGGCGACCACCACCGCGACGATCTCGCCCACATGATAGATCTTGTCGACGGCGACGGCCGGACGCTGGGTTCGCAGCATCTCGGATCCGTCCCGGTTCGGGAACGGCGTGACGTTGGGGATCGCGCCGATGCCCGCGTTGCGCAGGTCCTGTCCGATGTAGACGGCGATCACACCCGGCGCGCTCGCCGCCGCCGACGTATCGACCGATTTGATCACCCCGTGACCGATAGGCGCGCGCAGGAAGGCGGCGAACGCCTGTCCCTCGAAGCCGGTGTCGTCGGCGTAGGCGCCGCCACCGGTGATCAGCCGCGCGTCCTCGCGCCGCGTGACATGCTGGGAAATTCCGAACTGTCCGGATGCCATGGTGTGATACTCCTTCGGGAAACCCGCGCGAATTCGCCGATATTTTGTTTTTCCGATTGGGCAAACGATAGCATTCAAGCCCGCAGGGATGGAATAGCGGCGGCTGTTTTCAGCCACTTTGCGCACGGTTTTCCTTCTGTATAATCGCGTCCGCCGGCGAACCGGAATTTCTCCTGATAAGTGCCGAGACCCATAAACAAACCCGTCAAGCCGGGAAGGAAAACGCATGCTTTTTAGATGTGGCCACAATCATCTTCAGGGACAACCCCACGGGCATGCCGCCCACGCCCCCGCCAGCGACGCGGGCGGGCATACCGTCAAGGTCGAGAAACTCAGCGTGCGCACGGTTGACATACACTGCCACCTGCATGTCCCCGAGGCGGACGCACTGGTGAAGGAGGTCTTCGATCTCCAGAACGAGCCGCTGCTCTGGTTCGCCAACGACGAGACCCGCAAGTTCCAGATGGCCCACGGCCAGGACATCATGCCCAAGATCACGGACTCGTCCCTGCGTCTGGCCGAGATGGACGCGACCGGGGTCGACGTGCAGGCTATCTCCACCGCGCCGAACCATTACTGCTACTGGGCGGAGCCGGACCTGGGCCGCGAGGTGGCGCAGACGGTCAACAATAAGCTGGCCGAGGTAGTCGGCGAGCATCCCGACCGTTTCGTCGGCCTGTGCACCGTGCCCCTGCAGGATTCGCAGATGGCTGTTGCCGAGCTTGAGCGCGCCGTGAAAGACATGGGAATGCGCGGCGTGGAGATCAATGCCGACGTCGCCGGCCAGGAGCTCTCCAGGGCGGGCCTCGATCCGTTCTGGGCTAAGTGCGAGGAGCTCGACGTCATCGTCTTTATCCACCCGTCGGGCTTCGCCAAAGGCGACCGGCTGGCGGACCACTACTTCTCCAACATCATCGGCAATCCGCTGGCGACCACGGTTGCGGTCCACTACCTGATCTTCGACGGTGTGATGGACCGGCACCCGGGGCTCAAGGTGGTACTCGCCCATGGCGGCGGCTTCCTCGGGTCCTATCCGGGCCGCATCGACCACGCGCATCCGCTGCGCGCCGACATGCAGCGCGAGCTG
Organism: Rhodospirillaceae bacterium; assembly: GCA_038132575.1. Lineage (GTDB taxonomy): Bacteria > Pseudomonadota > Alphaproteobacteria > UBA6615 > UBA6615 > UBA8079. Next base: position 14,873 of record JAYPRP010000002.1, on the reverse strand, counting down.
CCTGCAGGCAAGCGGCCGGGTTCGTATCTGGAGCGCTTCTACTTTGACAGCGTGGTCTTCACCCACGACCAGCTCGAGTTCCTGGCCAACCACTACGGCGCCGAGCATGTGATCATGGGCACCGACTATCCCTACGACATGGCCGAGACCGATCCGGTGGGCCACGTTATGGGGTCGAACCTGTCCGACGAACAGAAACGCGCCATTCTCGGTGAGAACGCGGCGAAGCTGCTGAAGCTCTAATCCAACTGCCTCATGCTTCGACAAGCTCAGCATGAGGTTTTGAGTTTGTCCTCGTCTTGAGCTTGTCGAAGGACGGGACCCAAGAAAGGGAAACCACGATGCTTTTTACCTGTTCCAATCCTGCCCATAAGCGCACCCATGCGCCGACAGCCGATCACGGCCAGACGGTTAGAAACGGCAAGAAACACTTCACCGTCGACATTCACTGCCACGTGCATGTGCCCGAGGCCGACGCGATGCTGAAGGACGCCGAAGCGGCCGATCAGAAGAACCTCTATGTGGACTCGAACGAGGTGACGGCGGCGATCAACCGCCAGCAGCATCTCGATATCCTCGATAAGCTGACCGATCCGGCGGTCCGAATCGCGGATATGGACGCGTCCGGTATCGACGTGCAGGCGATCTCGCCGGCGCCGTTCCACTACAACTATGCCTATGAGGTCGGCTTCGCGCGCGACACGGCCCATGTGGTGAACGACCGGATCGCCGAGATCTGCGCCCAGCACCCGGACCGCTTCGTCGGCATGTGTACAGTGCCGCTCCAGGATGCCGACATTGCGATCGCCGAGCTCGACCGCTGCGTCAACGACCTCGGCATGCGCGGCGTCGAGATCTCGACCAACGTAAACGGGCAGGACCTGACGCGCGCGGGCCTCGAGAGGTTCTTCGCTCGGGTTGAGGAGCTGGGGGTCGTGATTTTTATGCATCCCATCGGTACCTCCTACAAGGAGCGCATGTCCGACCATTATTTCCGCAACACGATTGGCCACCCGCTCGAATCCGCGCTGGCGGTCGGCCACCTGGTGTTCGATGGTTATCTCGAGACCTATCCGGGGCTGAAGATCTGTATCGCCCATGGCGGCGGCTACGTGCCGGCCTATTCCGGACGCTTCGATCACCCCTATCACCTGCGCGACGACTGCCGCGCCGTGATCTCCAAACCGCCGTCCGAGTATGTAAAGAAGCTCTACTTCGACACGGTGGTCTTCACCGAGCACCAGCTCCGTTACCTCATCGAGACTTGGGGCGCGGATCACATCATCATGGGCACGGACTATCCCTACGACATGGCCGAGACCGACCCGGTCGGGCATGTGGATTCGGTGAAGGACCTTTCCGAGGATGACAAGGCGCTGGTGATGGGCGCGAACGCCGCGGCGCTGCTCGGCCTCGAGGTCCCGGCGGCGAGTTAACCTTCGTCGTCATGCCCGCGCAAGCGGGCATTTCGTTCGGGTCAAGGTAGCGGGCGGGTCTCAAACCCGCCCGTGTCTACCGTGTCTCCGGCATTGCGATGCCGAGCGTGTCCGCCTCTGCCTTGAGCCGGTCCCAGGTGCCCGGCGGCAGCGGGATGCCGGCTTTCATGCGTTCGGCCAGTACCGCGTTGCCGCGCTCGCCGGGCGCGTAGATTTCGTCAACGCCGTCGGCCTTCGGCAGCGCCTTCAGCCCCTTGGCGAGCTGGTCAATCTCCGACCGGTAGGTGTCGAGGTCGGTGAAGGCCGAGATGTCGATCGCGGCGGCGAGCCCGTTCTGGCGGTAGCCGGTCGGGTTCGCGTCGGGTCGGATGTTCGGTTCGACCAGCGGGTTGCTCGCGAACAGGCTCACCATGCACTCGATCATCATCGACAGTCCCGAGCCCTTGGCGCCGCCCAGCGGCATGAGGGTCGCGACGGCGTTCGCGTCGTTCGTGTTGAAGCCCTCGGCGTCGATTCCCCAGCCGTCGGGGATGGGGGTGCCGCTGTCCTGGGCCGCGAGAATCTTGCCCATGGAGACGGTCGCGGTGGACATGTCGAGGACCAGCGGCGGGTGCTCGCCGCCGGGAACGGCGATCGCCAGCGGGTTGGTCGAGGCGCCGGCCACCTTCGAGCCGTGATAGGCCATCATCGGCCGTGAGGCGGTGATCACGATACCCGCGAAGCCCGCCCGCGCGGCCTGCAGCGCGTAGTAGCCGATGGCGCCGCCATGGGTGATGTTGCGGACGATGCACCAGCCCACATGGCACTCCCGGGCCCGGTCGATCGCCTCGTCCATCGCCCGGGTCATGGCGACGGGGCCCGGTGCCCAGTCGGAATCGAGGATCGCGATGGCGCCCGCGCGTTTCTCGAGCTTCATGTCGGGCTTGGCGTGGATGTTGCCGTTCTTCATGTAGGCGATGTAGCGCGGCACCCGCAGCACGCCATGGGAATCCATACCCCGCAGGTTGGCCCAGACCAGGATGTCGGACCAGGTCTCGGCATGCTCTTCGGATACGTCGGCGGTGCGCAGCAGCGCCTTGGTGAAGTCCTTGAGCGCCTCGGCGGAGACAATGCGGTCGTCGTTGCTCATGTGTCCTCTTGTGACAGGTAGGCGCTGGTACCGGTCGTCGCGCCGTCGCGCAGCGGCCAGCGGTCGTCCGCGACATCGCGGTGGAAGGCATCGATCGCGGCGTTGAAAGCCGCCGGGTCCTCGAGATTGATCAGGTGCCCGCTCTTGGGGAACGTCACCAGCCCTGCCGACGGCATCGTACGCTTGAGGAAGATGTTGGTGTCGATGCAGGGCTCGTCCTCGTCGCCGATCATCAGCAGGACGGGCGTGGTGACCGCGCCGAGCGCGGCCTCGAAATCGTAGAGCGAGGGCCTGCCCGCCTGTACCCGGCGCAGCGTGAAGGCCGAACCCATGGGCGAATGTTCCGCGAAATGATCGGCGAATTCCCGCCACGCCTCGGGGTTCTTCAGTTTGAGCTGGATGCGGGTCGCGCTCGACGCGAAGCCGGGCAGGTCGAGGGAATTTTCCGCGAGGATGTGGTCGGCGAGCGCGCGCGTCTCGGCCAGGAAGCCGTCCCGGGTCTCCGGGAACGAGCCCGAGCCGCCGCTCGCGGTCACGGCGCTGTTCACCCGGTCCGGGTGGGCCAGCACGAAGCGCAGGCAGGTGTAGGCGCCCATGCTGAGCCCGACCAGGTGCGCTTGGTCGATTTCCAGCGCGTCGAGCACGCCCAGCAGGTCGGCCGTCGCGATGTCCTGGCCGTAGGCGTCCTCCTCGTCGGGCACGTCCGAGGGCGGATAGCCGCGCGCGCTGTAGGTGACGCAGCGGAACCGGTCCCGGAAATGATCCACCTGGCCCCGCCACGACCGGTGGTCGCCGCCGAACTCGTGCACGAACACCAGCGCCGGCGCGTCGTCGGGGCCTTCCGTCTCGACCCAGAGCCGGACGCCGTTGATGTCGAGAGTGGCCATGTTTGCGCCTAGAGCTCCGCGCGGACCAGCGCCGCGCCGGCGCCGAGCGCCCGGAGCTTGCCCTGGGAGACCGCGCGGGGCAGGGGCACCATCCCGCAGTTGGTGCAGGGGAAGATGCGCTCGGGCGTGGTGTACTCCAGGGCCTCGCGGATCACGGCGGCCACCTCTTCCGGACTCTCCGCCGTCAGGGTCGTCACGTCGATCGCGCCGACCAGCACGTCCTTCTTGCCGTCGAGCAGCTTGATCACCTCCATGGGCACCCGCGATCCCGCGAACTCGAGCGAGACCTGGTCGATGTCGCTCTCCGCCAGCGCCGGCAGGATCGCCGCATACTGCTCCCACACGTCGCCCAGCGTCGCCTTCCACTGCAGGTTCGCCTCGATCCCGTAGCCGTAGCAGATGTGGACGGCCGTCGTGCAGTCGAGCCCCTCGACGGCGCGGTTCAGCGCCTCCACGCCCCAGGTCGGCACGGCGTCGAGATAGACGTTGAAGGCCGGCTCGTCGAACTGCAGCGCGTCGACGCCCGCCGCGACCAGTTCCTTCGCCTCCTCGTTGAGGATCTCGGCGAAGGCCATCGCCATCTTCGGCCGGTCGCCGTAATGCTCGTCGGCCAGCGTGTCGACGATCGTCATCGGCCCGGGCATGGTGAACTTGAGCGCCCGGTCGGTCTGGGCGCGCGCGAAGGTGACCTCGTCGCCGTGGATCGAACCCATGCGCTTGAGCGCGGACGTCACGGTCGGGCAGTCGGCATCGTAGCGGTCGTCGCGGATGCCGATCCGGGTCTTCTTCTCGAAGTCGATTCCCTCGATCTTCTCGAGGATGCCGTGGACGAAGTGCTGGCGCGACTGTTCGCCGTCGGTGACGATGTCGATGCCCGCCTGCTCCTGGTCGCGGATCGCGAGCCGCACCGCGTCCTGCTTGGCCTCCTCCAGCTTCGCCGGGTCCTCGGCGGCCCAGGGCGCCCACAGGGTCTCGGGCTGGGCCAGCCAGGACGGCTTCGGCAGGCTGCCGGTGATCGTGGTCTTGAGCATTGCGTTCGCCCCAGTCGGCCAATTATGAATCGCGCCGGGTTTCGCGGCGGCGCGCATCGTTCCGTTGCGGTATCATCACAGGACGCAGCGCCCCCCGCAATATGGGGCGGCTGTGGGCAACAGGACCGTCAGGGAGTGACGCATGAACGTTCAGGACGCACCGAAGGGATGGCCCGAGGGCAAGGCGCTCGCCGTCTCCGTCAACATCATGTGCGAGGCGTGGACTGACGACGCCGCGCCGGGCATCGGCCCCATGGGCAACCCGCTCAAGTCCGGCAACCTCGACACCCAGTCCCGCTCCTGGGCGGAGTACGGCATGACCCACGGCGCCCCGCGCCTGCTCGACATCGTCGGCGAGCTGGGCGTGCCCTGCGGCACCTATGCCAGCGGCATCATCGCCGAGAAATGGCCCGAGCTGCTCCGCCGGATCGATGCCGACGGCCACTTCATCGGCGCCCATGCGTGGATGCAGAACGACCTGCCGATCTACCAGGAACGCGCGGTGGAGGAGGCCGACCTCAAGAAGGGCGCGGCGCTCTTCGCCGACGTGGTCGGCAAGGCGCCCAAGGGTTTCGCCAGCCCGCGCGGCACGCCGAGCGCGAACACTGCCGAGCTCCTGGTCGAAAACGGCTTCGAGTGGCACATCGATTATTTCAACGCCGACCTGCCCTACAAACTCGACACCCCGGCCGGGCCGCTCGCCGCGATCCCCTTCACGATGGAGATCAATGATCTCCCGCTCTACATGCGCTATGGCAACCCGCCCCAGGCCTACTCCGACGTGCTCAAGCGCATCGTCGAGAAGTACGACACCATCGGCCGGCCGCCGGCGGTGATCGACATCACGGCCCATGCCCATGTGTTTGGGCGGCCCTATGGCGCGATCGAGTTCCGCGCCGCCATCGAGGCGGTGATGAACGTGGACTGGGTCTGGATGACCACCCACCAGGAACTCGCCGCCGCGGTCCACGCGGGCTAGACCGATGGGGCGCTGGATCCTGATGCCGTTGGTGCTGGGCCTGCTTGCCGCGCCCGCGCAGGCCAAGGAGCGGCGCAACGTCTACACGATCGATCTCTCCGCCGTCGAATGCTTCGAGGTGATCGGCCGCGCGCCCGAGCATCGCGAGGTGATGCTGCGGCGGAGCGAGGTCGATCCGGGACCGGCCCAGGCCTTCATCGTGCGGATTCCCGATCGCGTGGTGGGGGACATCCGCGCCACCTACACCGATATCGAGGAAAGCCCCCATCCGGGCTTCGAGCATTTTCGCTCGAGCGCCATCCGTTTCGGCTTCGGCGGTGACGACCCGGGCGCGCAGACCCAGATCCTGCCGCGCGACCGCTTCGTGATGTTCACCATGCCCGAGAGCATCGTCGCGGACCTCGCGGCCGAACGCCCGCGCTGCGGCGCACGGATACGCTTCGACCGCAAGCCGTTCGAGGCGATGCACCGGCGGGTGCGCGACACGCTTCGCCAGATGCTCGACCAGATGCCGCGCTAGCCCGCGCGGCTAGATGCAGCGGCCGCCGTCCACCTCCAGGCACACGCCGGTCAACAGCGCCGCCTCGTCCGAGGCGAGATAGAGCACCGCGTTTGCCACGTCCTCGGGCGTCGAAAGCCGGCCCAACGGCACCGACTGGCGGAACGCCTCGCGGTTCTCCGGCGTGTCCTCGCCCATGAAGGTCGCGAGCAGGGGTGTGTCGCCGGCGACCGGGTTCACCGCGTTGACCCGGATCTTGTCGTCGGCCAACTCGATCGCCATCGACCTGGTGAGGGTCGTCACCGCCCCCTTGGTGGCGTTGTACCAGGTGAGGCCGGGGCGGGGACGGACCGCGCCCGTCGAGGCGATGTTGATGATCGCGCCGCCTTTTTCGCTCGCACGCATCGCAGGGATCGCCGCGTTGGCGGTGTGGAACAACCCCTTCACGTTCACCGCGAGAATCCGGTCGAGCTCGGCCTCCGTCACGTCGAGCATGGGCTTCCGGTGATGCGACACGCCGGCGTTGTTGACCAGGATGTCGAGGCCGCCGAACTCCGCGACCGCCCGGTCCACCATGGCCTGCACCGCGTCGGCCCGGGTCACGTCGGCGGCGTCGAAGAGCGCTCGCCCTCCGGCGGCGGTGATCTCTCCGGCGACCCGGTTGCCGCCGTCGGCGTTCACGTCGCAGACGATCACGGCCGCGCCCTCGCGGGCCAGAGTTCCGGCGATGCCTTCGCCGAAGCCCGACCCGGCGCCGGTCACGATGGCGGTCTTATTCTCGAGGCGCATGCCCGTTCTCCCTTGTGTCATGCCCTTACTGTATCGGCCCCGGGCGGGTGCGGGTATCACCGAAAAGTGCTAACAGCATTGGCGGGGGAAACAGCAGGGCCGAAGCGGATGACCGACAGGCCGAGGGTCTACGTGACCCGGCGCCATCTCGCGGCGACCGAGGCGCGGCTCGCCGCCGACTACGATGCGGCGATCAACGAGGACGACCACATCATGTCCGCCGACGAGCTGGTCGCGGCGGCCGACGGCATGGACGCGCTCCTGATCTGCGTGACCGAGCCGATGGACGCGGCCCTCATCGACCGGCTGCCGGACAGTGTTCGGGCGATCCTGACACTCTCCGTCGGCCTCGATCATATCGACACCGACGCGGCGAAGGCGCGCGGCATCGCGGTCCTGAACACGCCCGACGCCGTGACCGCGCCGACGGCGGAGATCGGCATGTTGCTCCTGCTTGGTGCCGCACGGCGCGCGGCCGAGGGGGCGGCCATGATGCGGGCCGGCGAGTGGACCAGCTGGTCGCCGCGCCAGATGATCGGCAAGGAGATCACGGGCTCCGCGCTCGGCATCTTCGGCATGGGCCGGATCGGCCGCACCGTCGCCGACCGGGCCCGCGCCTTCGACATGACCATCCGCTACCACAACCGGTCGCGGCTCTCCTTCGACGAGGAGAGGAGCGCGAGCTACTACACCAGCGTCGAGGCGCTCCTGCCCGCGAGCCCGTTCCTGATGATCTGCGCGCCCGCCACGCCCGAGACCCGCGGCTTCCTCAACGCCGAGCGAATTGCCATGCTGCCCGACGAGGCCGTGATCGTGAATATCGCGCGCGGCGAGCTGGTCGATGACGAGGCGCTGGTCGCGGCGCTGCGGTCCGGCAAGGTCGCGGCGGCCGGACTCGACGTGTTCAACGGCGAGCCGAATGACATCCACCCCGCCTATCTCGAATTGCCCAACGTCTTCATGACGCCGCATATCGGCAGCGGGGCCGAGCGCTCGCGCGCGGCGATGGGCGACATGCTGCTCGACGGGCTCGACCTGTTGCTCGCCGGCGAACCGGTCCCGAACCGCGTTGTCTGAGACCTTCGCCAGGCTTCCCGGCACGATCCGTGGCGCGATCTGGATGCTCGGCGCGTCGCTCTTCTTCGGCACCCACGGGGTCTGGGTCCGGTTCGCCGTGGGCGAGGGTGCGGACCCGCTGATCGTGTCGTTCTGGCGGTCCCTGATCTTCTTCCTGCTGATCCTGCCCTGGATCGTCGCCAACCGGCGCACCGCGCTTCGCTCGGCGCATCCGCTCGGCCAACTCCTGCGCGCCGCCTTCTCGATGGCGGGGCTGATCCTGCTGGTCATGGCCCAGGCCAACCTGCCCCTGGCGGAGGTCTCGGCGCTGACCTTCGCCGCGCCGCTGTTCGGCACCATGGGCGCCGCCCTGCTGCTCGGCGAGGTGGTGCGCGCACGGCGCTGGATCGCGACCCTGGTGGGATTCGCCGGGGTCTGGGTTGTGCTGCGGCCGGGCGTGAGCGACGTGAATATCCTGTTTGCCCTGCCGCTGATATCGGCCCTGTTCATCGCCGGGTCGAACCTGATGATCCGCTACCTGGCCGCCGACGATGCGCCGACCACGACCGTGGCCTGGCTGGCGATCGCGGCGGTGCCGTTCACGCTTGTGCCGGCGCTTTTCGCCTGGGCATGGCCGACGCCCATGGCGCTGTTCTGGATGGCGTTGCTCGGGGCGGCCGGGCTCGGGGCGCATATCTGCCTGGTCCGCGCCTTCACCGCGGCCGAGGCCTCTGCCGTGTTGTCCTATGACTATTCCCGGCTGATTGTGACCTCGACCCTGGGCTTCTTCATTTTTGCCGAGGTGCCTACGGTCTGGACCTGGGTCGGCGGCGCGATCATCGTCGGCGCCGTCGTCTATATCGCGCGCCAGGAGCGCCGCGCGGCCTGAGGGTTCCTCATGCTTCGACAGGCTCAGCATGAGGGCCTCACCCTGAGCTTGTCGAATGTCGAGGCCCGCGGAAACGCCTACTCAGCGGCCACCGGTAACGCGCCGCGCCGGCGCATGCGCCGGGTGATGACGGCGGCGGCCCCGTCGAGGATTGCGTCGGCGTCGATCCCGTGGGTGCGATAGAGGTCGGGCAGATCGCCCGACTGGCCGAAATTTTCCACCCCCAGGGCCGCGATGTCGTGACGGGCGACGCCACCGAGCCAGGCGAGCGTCGCCGGGTGCCCGTCGAGGACCGTCACCAGCCCGGCGTCGGGTGCCAGCCGCCCCAGCAGCCGTTCGATGTGCGACGGCGCGACGCCGGGGCCGTTCACATGGGCGCGGGTCGCGGCCTGCCAGTCCCGGTAGAGCCGGTCGGCGGAGGTGACGGCGAGGAGCCCGGCACCCGGAATGTCCTCGAGCAGCGCGTCGTGCGCGGCGATCGCCTCGGGCGCGATCACGCCGGTGTAGGCGATGGCCAGCTCCGTGCCGGGCGCAGGCTCGCGCAGCCAGTAGGCGCCGGCGAGCACGTCGTCGGCGATGGTTGCGAAGTCGCGCTTTGGCTGGTCGATCGCGAGAGTCGAGAGGCGCAGGTAGACCGAGCCGCCGTCGTCCGCCTGCATGTGCTCGAACCCCCAGCCCATGATATACGCCAGCTCGTCGGCATGGGCCGGCTCGAACGATGTGAGGCCGGGCTGGGACAGGCCGATCAGCGGCGAGTTGATCGACTGATGCGCGCCGCCCTCGGGCGCCAGCGTTATCCCCGACGGCGTGGCGACCGCCATGAAGCGGGCGTCCTGGTAACAGGCGTAGTTCAGGCTATCGAGCCCGCGAGCGATGAACGGGTCGTAGAGCGCCCCCACGGGCAGCAGCCGGGCGCCGAACAGCTTGTCCGACAGGCCGAGCGCGGCGAGCAGCAGGAACAGGTTGTTCTCGGCAATGCCCAGCTCGATATGCTGGCCGTTCGGCCCGGCGGACCATTTGAACGCCGAGGGCACCTTTTCTTCCCGGAACACGTCGGCCGTGTCCTCGTGGTGGAACAGACCGCGCTGGTTCACCCAGCCGGCCATGTTGGTGGTGACCGTGACGTCGGGGGTCGTGGTGACGATCCGGCTTGCGAGTTCGCTGTCGCCGCGCCCGAGGTCGTTGAGGATCTGGCCGAACGCCTCCTGGGTGGACATCCGCGCGCCCGCGGGCGCGGGCAGCGCTGCGACCGGAACCTTCGGTGCCGGGTTGCGGGCGGGCCGTTGGGCGAAGGGGACATCCGCGAGGAACGCCTTGAGCGCGTCCTCGGACAGATCGAGCCCCTCGGCGAAATCCCACTCATGGCCGTCGCGGATGGCGTGGCTCTCCTTGAATGACGTCATCTGTTCGATGTTCATCAGGCCGGAGTGGTTGTCCTTGTGCCCGGCGAGCGGCGTGTTGAACCCCTTGATCGTGTAGGCGACGAAGCATTGCGGCGTGTCGTCGTCGCCCACATCGGCGAAGGCTTCCAGGGTCGCGGCCATGTCGTGGCCGCCCAGGTTGGTCATCAGCCGGTGCAGCGCCGCATCGTCATGGTCGTCGAGCAGCGCCCTGATCCCGGCGACGTCGCCGATATCCGCCGCGAGGTGGTTCCGCCAGGCATCGCCGCCCTGGAACGTCAGCGCCGAATAGAGCTGGTTCGGGCATTCGTCGATCCACTTCCGCAGCGCGTCGCCGCCGGGCCGCTGGAACGCGGCCTTCTGCAGCTTGCCGTACTTGAGCTCGACCACGTTCCAGCCGACCGTCCCGAAGAAATCCTTGATCCGCTGGAACAGGTAGTCGTGCACCACCCCGTCCAGGCTCTGGCGGTTGTAGTCGATCACCCACCAGAGGTTCCGCACGTCATGCTTCCAGCCCTCGAGCAGCGCCTCGAACACGTTGCCCTCGTCGAGCTCCGCGTCGCCCATGAGGGCGACCAGCCGGCCGTTCGGCGGACCCTCGGCCAGGCCGTGGTGATGCACATAGTCGCGCACCATCGCGCCGAACAGGGTCGCCCCGACGCCCAACCCGACCGAGCCGGTCGAGAAATCCACGTCGTCGGTGTCCTTGGTTCGCGACGGGTAGGACTGGGCGCCGCCCAGCGCGCGAAAGTCCTGGAGCTTCGCGAGGTCCTGGCGGCCGAGCAGATACTGGATCGCGTGGAACACCGGCGCGGCATGGGGCTTCACCGCCACCCGGTCTTCCGGCCGCAGGCTGTGCAGGTAGAGCGCGGTCAGCAGGGTCGCGGCAGACGCGCAGGAGGACTGGTGGCCGCCGACCTTCAGCCCGTCGCGGCTCTCGCGCACATGGTTGGCGTTGTGGATCATCCAGGAGGACAGCCACAGGATCTTCCGTTCAAGCGCCTCGAGCGTCGGGATATCGACGTTCGAGAGAATTGTCCGGGCGTCGGCTTTTGTGCGGGGCATCGGTCTGCTCCGGTGTGACGATACCCGGATCGTAGCACTCGGGTGCCGGACGCGCGTTGCGAACATGGCGCGCATGGCGTCCAATAGCGCAACGAATGACGCAAACCATGCTTGCTGAAGGTGATATATGCCAATAACGGTCCTCGACGCGATCGACCGCAATATTCTCGATTCCCTCCAGGACGATGCGCGAATCGCCAACGCCGATCTGGCGCGCAAGGTGAACCTGTCCCCGTCGCCGTGTTTGCGCCGGGTGCGGAACCTTGAGCGTGAAGGTTTCATCCGGCGTTACACCGCGCTGCTCGACCCGGCGGCGCTGGGACTGCCGGTCAGCGTCTTCGTGCAGGTCTCGCTGGAACGCCAGGTGGACAACGCGCTCGAGGAGTTCGAACGGCGCATCGTCGAGCGGCCCGAGGTGATGGAGTGCTACCTGATGACCGGCGACAGCGACTATCTGCTGCGGGTGGTGGCTCCCGACCTCGACTCCTTCCAGCATTTCCTGCTGGAACATCTGACGAAGATCCCCGGCGTGGCGAGCATCAAGTCGAGCTTCGCCCTGAAACAGGTCAGCTACCGCACGGCGCTGCCGCTCGGCCACATCGCTGGGTAGCCTTATAGCCCGGTCGCGAACCGGGCCATGATCACGATGATGACGATCTGCATCGAGCCCTGGAACGCGACCACGCGCACATAGCGCCGCATCAGCCGGCCGATCCTTTCGCCGTCGGGCGCCGGTTTGCGCATCTCGAGATAGACCATCACGTTCGTCGGCAGGAGGACCAGCAGCCCCTGGACCGACAGGACGGCGGTGATCGCGAGCGCGGCGATCAGCCACCACACTTCCGGGAATGCGAGGTCGAGATATCCCATCTCGACGGCCATGAACCAGCCGGCAGTCGGCGCGATAATCGCGACGGTCGGCAGGATGAACAGCAGGCGCGGCATCAGGCGCATGGTGATCGCCCGGCGCACCGGGAACTCCAGCCGGCGCAGGATCGGGCCGATCACGAAGCCGAGCAGCAGGTCGATCCCGGTCCAGAGCAGGCCGGTGAACACGTGGACGAAGTTCAGGAACCACAGGTCGCTGACGATGATGGCCACGACCATCACCGCGAGCGCGAGCCCGACCCAGATCAGGTTCCGCCAGTCGATCGCGGTCTGCGCGAGTTCGTCTTCGGAGAGTGCCATGGGTTCTGCGGACATGGGCGCAACGTTAGTCGCGGGCGTTTGCGCCGGGCAAGCGGTGAAGATACAGGTGGCAAAAGCTTGGCGGGGGATCGGCCGAAACCTAGAATTCCGTCTGGCTTGGGGAGGGACCGATGAAGGATACGGTTGGTGCGTTCGTGCCGGGCGGGATATTCCGGTTGGACGGTGCGTCGGAGGGACCGCTGGCGGGCACGACCTTTGCGGCCAAGGACATCATCGATGTCGCCGGGCGGACCACCAGCTGCGGCAACCCGGACTGGCTGCGTACGCACGTCCCGGCCACGGCCACCGCGTCGGCGATCCAGCGCTGCCTGGATGCGGGTGCGACGCTCGTCGGCAAGACGGTCACCGAAGAGTTTGCCACCGGCCTCACGGGTGAGAACATTCATCACGGCACACCGTTGAACCTGAACGCGCCGGGCCGCGTGTCGGGTGGATCGTCATCCGGTTCCGCCGCCGCGGTCACGGCCGGCCTTGTGGATTTTGCCCTCGGCTCGGACACCGGCGGCTCGGTGCGCTCGCCGGCGAGCTTCTGTGGCATCTACGGAATTCGGCCGACCCACGATCGGGTGGCGACGGACGGCGTGATGTCCCTGTCGCGCAGCCTCGACGTCATAGGGTGGTTCGCACGTGACCCGGAACTCTTTTCGACCGTGGGCGCCGTGCTGTTGCGCGATCATGGCGTCGCGCCGTCGCCGGGCCGGTTTCTTGTTGCCGGGGACCTGATGGACCTGCTCGACGAACGCTGCCGGGCTGCGCTCATGGAGGCCATCGACAAAGTGGCGGAGCTTCTGGGGACACCCGAGACCATGCGGGTCGCGGACGACGCGCCCGTCGCGGGCCTCGATGCCTGGGCCCTGACCGCGCGTGCGCTCTGGGGTCGCGAAGCATGGGCGGAGCATGGCGCGTGGATGTTGTCCGAGCGCCCGAAGCTGGGAAGCGGGGTCGCTGCGCGTTTCGAGGCGCGCGCGCGTGTGACGGCCGAGGAGGCGGCGGAGGCGCTGGTTCGGCGCGACCGTATTTCCGCCTATCTCGATGATCTGCTCGCCGACGGAGCCGTTATCGCGCTGCCCGCCGCGCCAGGCACGGCCCCGCGGATTGGCGGCAGCGACGCGGACATCGATCCCTTCCGTGCGGCCAATGAGCCCATCGGCGCTCTGTCCGGTCTGGGGCAGTTGCCCGAAATCGTGCTGCCGCTGGCGGAGGTTGATGGGTTGCCGCTCGGGCTGGGGCTTGCCGCCGCGCGCGGCAACGACGAGATGCTGCTGGATCTGGCGCAGGCACTGCATGCGGCCGGGGTGGCGCCAACGGTACCGATACCGGAGTGAGTGGACGATGAGCGATCTGTACAGGACATTCGTGTCGGGCTTCTGCAGCCACATCGACGCCGTGGAGGTGTCCGGCGCGGGAGAGGGGTCGCTCAAGGGCCTGACCTTCGCCGTCAAGGACATCATCGACGTGGCGGGCGTCGTCACCGGCGCGGGCAACCCGGACTGGTATGCATCCCACGATCCCGCCCCCCGGCATGCCGCCGCGGTACAGCGGCTTCTCGATGCCGGTGCCGGTCTTGTCGGCAAGACCATCACCGAGGAGTTCGCCTACGGGCTGATCGGCGAGAACTTTCACTACGGCACACCGGTGAACCCGCGCGTCGAGGGGGGCATCCCCGGCGGCTCGTCGTCCGGCTCGGCGTCGGTGGTGGCCTGTGAACAGGCCGACTTCGCGCTCGGCACGGACACCGGCGGGTCTGTTCGGGTGCCGGCATCCTTCTGCGGACTCTACGGCATCCGGCCCAGCCACGGCCGCGTCCAGACCGAGGGGATCCTGCCGCTTGCGCCGAGCCTCGACACCTGCGGCTGGTTCGCCCGCGAGGCGCCGCTGTTTCGCTGGATCGCGCCGGTCCTCATGGACTGGCAGGACACGCCCCCGCCGGCCCGCGTGCTGATCGCGGAAGACGCGTTCGAGCTGGTCGCGGACGAGGTGTGCGATGCGCTCGCGCCGGCGATCTCCCGGGTCGAGGCGCTCTACGGCGCGGCAAAACCGATCCGTCCGAGCGAACGTGCCGGCGTGGATGGCGGCTATCCTGCGTGGCAGCAGGTGATGCAGGTCACCCGGGGTTCGGAGGCGGCGGCGTCGCACCTGGCATGGATGCGCGCGACCGATCCGGAGATGGGGCCGCACTTCCGCGAACGCTTCGAGGCGGGTGGTGGCTACACCCCGGCGGATATCGCGGAAGCGACAGCGAAGCGGGCGATGATCGAGGGCTTTCTTGCGGGCACTTTGGGCGACGACGCGATCCTGCTCGTCCCTGCCGCGCCGTCGGCGGCGCCCCCGGCGGGTGCCGATGAGGCGGTCTATGACCGTTTGCGGACGACGAACGAACTCTACAACTGCGCCGCGCCGCTGGCGCGGCTGCCCCAGCTCTCGCTGCCGCTGGGCGAAACGGCCGCCGGGCCCGTCGGCCGGCGCGGCAGTTCGGGGGGCGGGCGCGCCGCCGAGGGGGACGA
>JAYPRP010000001.1:74731-169130 GCA_038132575.1 Rhodospirillaceae bacterium | reverse complement strand
ACCACTGGCGCAGCGTCGGTGGCGGTTCGGAACCGCTTACGGTCCTGGCAACATCGCGGTCAGGCTCGTACAGGCTCGCGAACATGAGCGGCAGGAGCAGGAAGGCGACCGCGAAGAGCGTAAATCCAACCCGCCAGTGAATTTCGGCGAGCATTCCCGCGATTACAACAAATGTGAGCGTGCCAAGCGACATGAACGCGCCCTGCAGACCTGCAACCCGGTTGCGCTCTTCGCCCACGAAGTAATCACCGACCAGTGCGGTGACACTGGTCATGATCCCCGCAAGAAACACACCGAGAAACGCGCGGCTCGCGAGGAGCGCGAAGATCGACTCCACCGCGAGGCCTGACACGCCGGCCAGGCCGTACAGCAATGTCGAGACGATGAGTATCCGCCGGCGGCCATACCGGTCCACGGCGTATCCGGCGAACGGACTCGCAAGCGCGATGAACAGCATCGGCATGGTGAGCACCAGGGGCGACAGGAACGCCGCATTGTCCACATGCATGAAGTCCGCCTGCAGTGCCGGAAGGCCGGGCGCGATGGCCGAAGGCGCAAGAAACGCTAGGCTGCTTGTCAGCAGGACCGTGAGAACGCGCAGACGCTTGCGGGCCAGGACCTTGGCGGGCGCTGTGCTCATGGGCGCGGAGGAGCCGGGACCGTCAGGCCTGGAGCGTTTCGAGGCCGGCGGCACTCGCCGCCTTGAAATCCTCGGCCAGCAGCGAAAACAATAGGTGGTCCTGCCAGACGCCGCGAATCTTCAGATACTTTCGCGCGAAACCGTCTTCCGAGAAACCCGATGCCATCAAGAGGCCGCTGCTGGCCGCGTTGCTGGGCAGGCAAGCCGCCTCGACCCGGTGCAATGCTAGGTCCTTGAAACAGAATCCGAGCAGCAGGCCCAGCGCCTCGCGCATGAAGCCCTGCCCGGCATAGGCCTCGCCAATCCAGTAACCGAGGGTGCCGGTCTGCGCGACACCACGGCGCACGTTCGACAGGCTGATACCTCCGAGCAGCGCTCCGCTTTCTTGTCTGAACACGAACATGCTGTAACCGGTGTCATTGCGCCAGTCGCTCGCATAACTGTTGAGGCGCCGGTGAAACGCTTCCCGGCTAAGCGCGTCCGACGGCCAGGTCGGTTCCCACGGCTCCAGGAACTTTCGGCTCGCGGCGCGAACCTCCGCATAGGCACGCCAGTCGCGTTCCGCCGGCGGGCGCAGGAAGGTGCGGGCACCCTCGAGCCGAATACTTCCGGCGTTGCCCGACAGGGAACGAAACAGGCGCATTCGGACCGTTATGCCGCGAGCCGGCGGCGCATGGCATCGAAGGATTCCATGCGGGTCGCCGGGCCGATCGTCGCCAGGCTCGGCGTCGCCTGGAGCAGCCGGCGCGCGTTCGAGGACAGGGTCTTCAGGGTCACGTTATCAATCTTTTCAACCAGTTCACCGACCGATACGACTCGATCATACAGCAACATCTGCTGTCCCACGCGCTCGGCGCGCGCACCCGTCGATTCCATGCCCATGAGGAGATTGGACTTCAGCTGCGCGCGTGCACGGGCGATCTCCGTCTCCGTCAGGCTCGACGAAAGACGGGCGATCTCGTCGCACAGCGCGGGAACGAACTCCTCCACCAGATCGGGGCCCGTCCCGGCATAGATGCCGAAGACGCCGTCGTCGGAGAATGCCGACAGGAAGGTATCGATCGAATAGACCAGGCCGCGGCGTTCGCGGATCTCCTGGAACAGGCGCGACGACATGCCGCCGCCGAACAGGTTCGAGAGCAATGAGAGGGCGTAGTAGTCGTCGGAGCCGACCGGCGCGCCGCGGAAACCCATCACGAAATGGACCTGCTCCAGTGCACGGGTCTCGCGGCTCTCCCCGCCCGCATAGGACGCCGCCCGAACCGACGGCGCCGCACCGGCCCCAAGCTCCGACAGATGCTCCTCAGCCAGGGCGACGAGCGTCTCGTGGGCGATGTTGCCTGCGGCCGCGACGACGAGCGAACCGCCGTGATAGTGCCGGTCATGGAAACCGACGAGCGCGTCGCGCGGCATGGCGGAGACGATTTCCGGGCGCCCGAGCACGGGCCGGCCGAGGGCCTGATCGGGATAGGCGACCGCCTGGAAATTGTCGAACACCACGTCGTCCGGCGTGTCGTGCGCCTGGCCGATCTCCTGCAGGACGACCGAGCGTTCCCGGCCCAGCTCGTCCTCGTCGAACAGGGAGTGCTGCAGGAAGTCGGCGATCACATCGAGCGCGAGGGCCGCGTCGTCCTTCAGCACCTTGGCGTAGTAGGCGGTGACCTCGCGCGCGGTATAGGCATTGATGTGGCCGCCGACATTCTCGATGGTCTCGGCGATCTGCTGGGCGCTGCGCCGGGGCGTCCCCTTGAACATCATGTGTTCGAGCAGGTGGGCGGCGCCGTTGATCTCCGGCGTCTCGAAGCGGGCGCCGGCCTTGACCCATATCCCAATGGACACTGACTCGACGGTCGGCATCCCGTCGCTGACGACCCGCACGCCGTTCGCGAGCGTGGTGACCCGGATACCCGACACCGACCTGTTCACCTTGCCGCCACCGCGTGGGCGCGCAGGAAATCGCGCACCGCATCGACGTCATTGTCGATCGACGCCGCCGCCTCGGGGCGCGACAGCAGGCCCGACAGGTGCGGCGGCAGCTCGGGCCGAACACCCGTGGCCTCCTCAACGGCATCGGGAAACTTCGCGGGATGGGCTGTCGCGAGGACAACCCGCTTGTGGCCGTCGCGCGCCGACTTCCGCGCGGCACCGACTCCCACCGCGGTGTGCGGATCGAGCAGGATCCCCGTCTCGGCATGCACGTTGCGGATCACTTCGAGGGTTTCCGCGTCATCTACACGTTGCCCCTCGAACAGGGCTCGCGCGCCTTTGCGCAGCTCCGCCGCGCCCGGCAAGGTGCCATCATCGCGGAACGCGCGCATCGCGGCCGCGACCGCCGCACCGTCCCGGTCCATCAGGTCGAACATCAGGCGCTCGAAGTTGCTCGAGACCTGGATATCCATGCTGGGCGACAATGACGGCTCGACCCCCGCGATCGACATGTCACCCTTGGCAAGGAAGCGATAGAGGATGTCGTTCCGATTCGACGCCACGACCAGCCGCGCGATAGGCAGGCCCATCTGTCGCGCCACGTAGGCCGCGTAGACATTGCCAAAGTTCCCCGTCGGCACGACGAAGGTGACGGCTTCGTCCGGCGCGCCGAGTCGGGCCGCAGCGGAAAAATAATAGGCGGTCTGGCCCATGACCCGCGCCCAGTTGATCGAGTTGACCGCCGACAGGCCGAGCGTATCGCGCAGCGCGTGGTCGGCGAACAGCGCCTTAACCAGGTCCTGGCAGTCATCGAAGGTGCCGCCGATAGCGAGGTTGAAGACATTGTCGGCGACGACCGTCGTCATCTGCCGCCGCTGGACCTCCGAGACGCGTCCCTCGGGATGCAGCATGAAGATGTCGAGATTGCTACGACCCCGGCACGCCTCGATAGCCGCCGACCCGGTGTCGCCGGACGTTGCCCCGATGATGGTGATCCGCGCGCCACGTCGCGCCAGCACATGCTCGAACAGCCGGCCGAGGAGCTGGAGGGCGAAGTCCTTGAACGCGAGGGTTGGGCCGTGAAAGAGCTCGAGTAGCAAGGTGTCGTCGTCGAGCTGGCGCAGCGGAGCGACGTCGGGGGCCGCGAACCCGGCATAGGTCTCACGGGTGAGCCGGGCGAGCGCCGCGTCGTCGAGGAGGTCCGTATTGATGAAGGGGCGGATGATCCGCGCGGCGACCTCGGCGTAGTCGAGTGCGGCGAGCGCCCGGATATCCCCGCCCGAAACCGAGGGCCAATGCGCGGGTACAAAAAGGCCGCCGTCACGCGCGAGCCCGCTCAGCAACACGTCCTCGAAGCCGGGTGCCGGCGCGCCACCCCTGGTACTCAGGTATTCCACATCTGTTCCTCTGCCAAAAGGCGCGCTAACCTATCCAACGGGAAATGCCGATACAAGGCGTAGCGGCTCACACGTCCGCCAGATAGCGGGCTTCCAGGTGGTCCAGGAAGATGTCGGGATTGAGCGCTTCTCCCGTCGCGCGGACCAGCAGGTCCTCGGCGGTGTGGCAGGCCCCGCACCCGTGCACGTTCGCCCGCAGCCAGCCGAGGAGCGGTTCAAGGCGCCCGGCCGCGATGTCGCCGTCGAGATCCGGCAGCGCGCGGCGCGCGGCGCGGAAGAACTGGGCGGCCGCCATTGCGCCCAGCGTGTAGGTCGGGAAGTAACCGAAGGAGCCGGCCGGCCAGTGGATATCCTGCAGGCAACCCAATCGGTCGTTCGGCGGCGTGATTCCGAGCAAATCCCGCATCGCGTCGTTCCAGGCACCCGGCAGATCGGCCAGGTCGAGATCGCCCGAGAGGATCGCGCGTTCAAGCCGGTAGCGCAGGACGATATGCAGCGGATAGGTGACCTCGTCCGCGTCCACCCGGATGAAACCCGGCTGAACCTGCGTATAGAGCCGGTGAAGGTTGTCCACGTTCCAGGCGGGCCCGGTACCAGCAAAAACTGCCTTCATGCGCGGTAGGGCGAAGGACAGGAAGGGCCGGGACCGGCTGACCTGCATCTCCACCAGCAGGGACTGGCTCTCGTGGATCGCCATCCCTAGCGCGCCACCCACCGGCTGGAAGCGCCATTCCGCGGGCAGGCCGCTCTCGTAGAGCGCGTGACCCGTCTCGTGCAGCACTCCCATCAGGGACTCGGTGAAGTCGTCCTCGTTGTAACGGGTCGTGATACGCACATCCCCCGTCGCGCCGCCGCAGAAGGGATGGTGGCTGACATCGAGGCGCCCGCGCGTGAAGTCGAAGCCGAGCGCCTGCATGAGTTCGGTGGCGAGCGCGCGCTGGTCGGCGACCGGAAACGGCCCTTCCGGGCGCACCGGCGCCGGCTGCGCCCTCTGATTCTCGAGGACCCGCGGCAGGAGTTCGGGGAGATGCGATGCCAGCCGGTCGAACAGAGGGTCGAGGCGCGCCATGCGCGTGCCCGCCTCGTATTCCTCCAGGAGCGCGTCATAGGGTTCCAGCGCGAGCGCGTTGGCACGCGCCGCCGCCGTCTCCCTGACAAGGTTCACGACCTCGCGCAGCGCCGGCAGCAGGCCGGGATAGTCGTTCTCCGCGCGGGCGCGCCGCCACTGGATCTCGCACGCCGCGTTGGCGCGCGCCGCGGCCGCCACCAGGTTCCCCGGCACAGCCGCGGCGAGCAGGTGCGCCCGCTTCATTTCTCGGAGATTGCCACGCTGCCATTCACGAATGTCCGTCTCGTCGGCAACGTCGAGCTCTTCCGCGGCCTCGGCGATCGCCGCATCGACCCCCGGCGCCACCATCAAGTCGTGGCGCAGCACGCTCAGGGTCGCGATCTGCTCCGCCCGCTCCTCGGCGCTCCCCTCGGGCATGGTCGTCGCCTGGTCCCAGTCGAGAATCCCGAGCGCATCGCCGATCAGGGCGCGACGCCGGAAGCGTTCCTCGAGGCCCGCATAGGCCGTGTTGTGAGTCATGTCCCGTCCCGCCGCCAGTGGAACACCACGAAGATCACCGCTAGGACCGCGGCGAGCGCGTACCAGGTGACGGCGTATTCCAGGTGGGAGTTGCGAAGATTGACCTCCGGCAACGCGCCCACAGGGAACGCCCCCGGCGGCGATGCAGCCGGCCCGGCCTGCACGTAGAACCCAACCGGGCCCGACAGGCCGGCGGCGGCCAGCATCTCGGCCTCATGCATGAAGAACCAGTTGTTCGCCGCCGGCTCGTTGGCCGGCACGAAATAACCGGGCATGACATAGGCTCGCACAAACCCGTCGACGCTTGCGCCCGCGTCCGGGCCAGCGGCGAACGCGCGCAGCGCCGGGAGCGGCATCCAGCCCAGGTCGACGATCACCGTGCCCCGCCCGTCCGCGAGCTCGAGGGGCACGATTAGGTGCCCGCCGACCCGGCCGCCGCGCACCCGGTTCAGCAGGACCATCGCCCGGTCGTTGCGCAGGATGCCTGTGACGGTGATCGGCCGATACTCGACCGTCGAGACATCAAACCCGCCGGCCAGGAGCGCGGCCGGCTCCACCGGAGCGGCCTGCACCCGCGTTGTGCGCGTTTCGATCAGCTCGTTCTTCCAGGCCAGCCGCTGCACCTGCCAGGTGCCCAGCACAAGCAGGACGATCAGTGCCGGCAACGCCAGGGCGGTCGCCCAGAATGTCGGTCGGAAGCGCATGGCCATTCGTTTCGTCGCGCGCCGCGATGCGATCAGCGGGTGAAGTCCGCGTCGGTCACATTGTGCTTGAACTGCTGCGCGATCAGCCATGCCTTGAACGGGCGCATCAGCGCGATCGCACCAACGACGATAACCGGAATCCAGACGAGGAAGTGAACCCAGATCGGCGGCGCGACGGCAAACTGGAACCACGCCGCCAGCGGTAGGATAAGCGCGCTGTAAAGCACGATGATGAAGAAGGCCGGACCGTCGTCGGTGTTCAGGCTCGAATAGTCGAAATCGCAGACAGGACAGCGACCACGAACCGTGAGCAGGCCCTCATAGAGCTTGCCTTCGCCGCAGAGCGGGCATGCGCAATGAAGGCTGGTCCTCACACTCGATTGACGAGGATAGTAGGTGCTCACACCGCGCCCCCTCTTCTGCGTCCCATCAGGCTCCGAAGGAGCTCCAGACATAGACGAAGCAGAACAGGAACAGCCACACGACATCGACGAAATGCCAGTACCAGGCCGCCGCCTCGAAGCCGAAGTGATGGTTGGCCGTGAAGTGACCCTTCGCGCAGCGCCACCAGCACACGGCGAGGAACACCGTGCCGACAATGACATGGAAGCCGTGGAAGCCGGTCGCCATGAAGAAGGTCGACGAGTAGATGCCGTCGCGGAACCCGAACGGCGCGTGGGCATACTCGAAGGCCTGAAGGGCGGTGAAGATCAGGCCCAGCAGCACCGTCCAGCCCAGCATCCTCGCCGCGTGGGACATGTTGCCCTCGCGGATGTCATGATGGGCCCAAGTGACCGTAAAGCCCGACGTCAGCAGGATCAGCGTGTTGAGAAGCGGCAGGCTGAACGGATCGAAGACCTCGACACCTTCCGGCGGCCACACCGAGCCAATGAATTCCGTCGGGAACAGGGCCGCGCCGAAGAACGCCCAAAACCATGCCGCGAAGAACATCACCTCGGAGATAATGAACAGCATCATCCCGTAGCGCAGGCTGATCTGTACGACCTTGGTGTGCATCTTCTGGACGGTGGCCTCGTCGATCACGTCGCGCCACCAGCCCATCATCGTCATTATTCCGAGCACAGTCCCCGGGGCGACGGTCCAGAAACCGATCGTCTCGAAGAAGGGCTGCATACTCGCCCCGAGCGCTCCGGGATGCATCGCGATCACCAGGCCGGCCGCCATCAAAAGCCCGCCGATCGACCCGACGATCGGCCAGTGGCTCGGCTCCACCATGTGATAGGGATGGTTGCCGTATGATTCCTCGTGGGCGTGATCGCTCATTTGCTTTTCTCACTTTTCGCCGGGCGTGATTGCCCGGGTTGAAACAGCTGTCAGTTCACGTTGGTCGGTTCGTCCGCCCGCAACGCCGCCGCCTTGCGGTCGGCCTCTGCATCGCGATCACGGAAGAAGGTGTAACTCAGGGTAATTTCGGTGACGTCGTCGAGATTCTGGTCTTCGGCAATCGCCGGATCGACGAAGAAGGTCACGGGCATCTGCGTGGTCTCGCCCGGCGACAGGGTCTGCTCGGTGAAGCAGAAGCAGTCGATCTTCACGAAATAGGGCGCGGCCTTGAGCGGCGTCACGTTGAAGGTCGCGGTGCCCGTAACCGGCGTGCTGTCGCGGTTGGACGCTTCGTAGAAGGCAAGCCCCGTCTCGCCGACATGCAGATCGACGGAGCGCTGCACCGGCTTGAACCGCCAGTCAAGCGCCGGCTCGATATCACTGTTGAAGCGAACGGTGACGGTACGGTCCGCGAGGACCGCATCGGCTTCGGGGGCGCTCGACTCGACAATCGGGATGCCTGCGAAGCCGAACGACTGGCAGAAGGCCCGGTAGGCGGGTACGGTCGCATAGGCGAACCCGTTCATCACAATGACCATCGCGATCAGTCCCGCGAAGACGTAAAGGTTGCGTCGACCACCTCGGGCCCTGATCTCGTTCCGGTTCATCCGAGCAGCCCCGCCCGCGCAATAAATACGAGATAGAAGATCACGATCAAGCCACCGATCACGGCTAGCATCGCGTAGTTCTTGCCGCGCTGCTCGCGATGGCGCTCGCTGTATTCCCGCTTCGCCATGATCAGCCCGCCAGACCTATTAGCGAGTCCGCGAGAAGAAGCGCGAACACCAGAAACAGGTACAGGATCGAAAATCCGAACATCCTACGAACGCGTCGATCGCCCGCATCCGCCTTCTCCCAAAGCACACCAACGGCGCTGACGACGAACATCGCACCCAGAACCAAGACGCCCACGGCGTAAAGAGGACCGGCACCACCCAGCGCAAACGGAGCGAGGCTAACCGGGACCAGCGCAACGGTGTAAGCCAGCATCTGGCGCTTCGTGGATGCCGTACCAGCAACTACGGGCATCATCGGCACGCCCGCGCGCTCGTAGTCGCCGCTACGATAGAGCGCGAGCGCCCAGAAATGCGGTGGGGTCCACAGGAATATGATCGCGAACAGGCTCAGCGAGACCAGGCTGACATCGCCGGTTACGGCGGCCCAGCCGATCATCGGCGGGAACGCGCCGGCAGCACCGCCAATCACGATGTTCTGTGGCGTGCGCCGTTTAAGCCATACTGTATAGACAAAGACGTAGAACAGGATCGCCACCGAGAGCAGGCCCGCTGCGACCCAATTGGTTGACAGCCCCATGAGCAGGACCGAGAACAACGCCAAGACGGTCGCGAAGCCGAGCGCATCGCTCGGGGCCATCCGGCCTGCCGGCAACGGCCGGTTAAACGTGCGGGACATCAGCGCATCGATGTCGCGCTCGTACCACATGTTGACCGCCCCAGCCGCCCCCGAGCCCACGGCGATGCAAAGAATCGCAACCACCGAGAGCAGCGGATGCAGGCTGCCCGGCGCGACAAAAAGGCCGACCGCGCCGGAGAAGACCACCAGCGTCATCACGCGCGGCTTGAGCAGTGTCAAATAGTCTGCAACGCGCGACGACGGCGCCGAAGAGAGCGCTGTCTCGCCAGTCTGGCGTAGATATGCGGCATCAGCCAACGCGCGTACTCCGGTTCGGCCCCGCGACGCCGGTCAGTGCGCCGCCGCCGGCTTAATCTCCGGCAGCTCTTCATGAGTGTGATGTGGCGCCGGAGATGGAACCGTCCATTCGAGTGTCGTCGCACCCTCGCCCCAGTAGTTCGCCTCTACCTTGCGGCCAGAGGTGAGCGTCTGGAAGACGATAAAAATGAACAGCAGGATGCCCACGGCCGAGATGTAAGAACCAATCGACGAGATCTCGTTCCAACCCGCATAGGCGTCCGTATAGTCCGAAATACGCCGCGGCATGCCCGCCAACCCGAGGAAGTGCTGCGGGAAGAAGGTGATGTTCACGCCGATGAAGGTGATCCAGAAGTGCAGCTTTCCGAGGGTCTCGTTGTACTGCCGGCCCGACATCTTGCCAATCCAGTAGTAGAAGCCCGCGAACATGGTAAACACCGCACCTAGGCTCAGCACATAATGGAAATGCGCAACCACATAGTATGTGTCGTGAAGCGCCAGATCGAGACCTGCGTTGGCCAAGACGACGCCCGTCACACCGCCAACGGTGAACAGGAAAATGAAGCCCACGGCCCAGAGCATCGGCGTGTCCATACGCACCGAACCGCCCCACATGGTCGCGATCCAGGAGAAGATCTTGATGCCTGTGGGCACCGCAATCACCATCGTCGCCACCGTGAAGTAAACCCGCGTATCGACGTCGAGGCCGACCGTGAACATGTGGTGGGCCCACACGATGAACCCAACGAAGCCGATGCCGACCATTGCGTAGGCCATGCCGAGATAGCCGAAGACGGGTTTTCGCGAGAAGGTCGACACGATCTGACTGACGATACCGAAGCCCGGCAAGATCATAATGTAAACCTCGGGGTGCCCGAAGAACCAGAATAGATGCTGGAATAGGACTGGGTCACCGCCGCCGGCGGCGTCGAAGAAAGACGTGCCGAAGTTGCGATCCGTCAGAAGCATAGTGATCGCACCCGCTAGGACCGGAACCGCCAGCACCAGCAGGAAGGCCGTGACGAGCTCGGCCCAAATGAACAGGGGCATCCGGTGAAGCGACATGCCAGGCGCACGCATGTTGAAGATCGTAGTTATGAAGTTGATCGCGCCCAGTATCGAGGATGCGCCGGCGAGATGCAGCGCGAAAATAGCCATGTCGACTGATGGCCCAGGTTGCCCCAAGGCCGATGACAAGGGAGGATAAACCGTCCAGCCGGTGCCGGCGCCACCACCCATAAAGGTCGAGCCGACGAGCAGCAGGAAGGCCGGCGGCAGCAGCCAGAACGAGATGTTGTTCATACGCGGGAATGCCATGTCCGGCGCGCCAACCATCAGCGGGATAAACCAGTTACCGAACCCGCCGATAACCGCCGGCATGACGACGAAGAACACCATGATCAGGCCGAGGGCCGTGATCACAACATTCCAGAACTGACCGTCGGTCGAGCCGTCTGCAGCTAAGAAGAATTGAGTACCGGGATCCTGAAGCTCCAGCCGCATCAGGATCGAGAAAATGCCGCCTATGATGCCGGCGATGATCGAGAACGTAAGATACATCGTCCCGATATCTTTGTGGTTGGTCGAATAAACCCACCGGCGCCAGCCCTTCGGAGTGTGATCGTGGGCGTGATCGTCTGCGTGTGCGTGCGCGTCTGCCATCTGTAATTCTCCTCGCCGCGCTATTGTGCGGTCACAGGCGTATCGCCCGCTTCGTTGCGTGTGATTCGGATCGGCCTCGGTGTCAGTTCCTCGTCGGACTCACCGAACCGCGCCTGCGCCTTGGTAATCCAAGCATTGAACTCGGCTTCCGGCACCGCCTGAATAGCCAGCGGCATGAAGGCATGGCCGGAACCGCAGAGCTCCGAGCACTGACCGTAATAAATGCCCGGCTCATCGATCTTAAACCATGTCTCGTTGGTGCGGCCCGGGACCGCGTCAACCTTCGAACCAAGCGCAGGCATCGCAAAGGCGTGCAGGACGTCGGACGAGGTTACCAGCACTCGAATCTTCTTACCGACCGGCAGGACCAGGTTCTCATCCGTTGCCAACAGGCGCGGCTGTCCAGCCTTGAGCTCGTCCTCGGGAACCATGAACGCGTCGAAGGTAAAATCGCCGTGATCGGGATACTCGTAGCTCCAGTACCACTGGCGCCCGATAACCTTCACAGTCACGTCCGCATCGGTCACGTCATCGGTCGCATAAAGCAGCGGCAGCGAATAGAAACCGATAACAAATAAGATGAGGACCGGGATCACCGTCCACAAAATCTCGATCAGCGTGTTGTGAGTCGTCTTAGTCGGATTAGGGTTCGCCTTCTCGCGAAACCGAACAATTGTGTAGAGCAGCAGCAATAGGACAAATAAGGAGATCGCGAAGATCACCCAAAGCAGAAAATCATGAAAACTGACCATCTGCTCCATGATCGGCGAGTGCGCCTCCTGAAAGCCCAGCTGCCATGGTGTGGGCTGCTGAGCCGCCAAGGGCGACGTCATCAAAGCGAATAACATGCCCGCAAAACCGAACGACCCGACTAGGCCGGCAGCGCGTTTCAAATAAGAGTAAATTTTTGTCATCCGCTCTCTTCCGTCTGGGTGCCGCCAGCGCAAATCAACTCGCGTTGCGAATTACCCCTAGAAACCCCGTTGGCTGAGCGGGAAACTATACCAGCACACCGCCCTCAACAAGTCGCAGCCCGCGCGATTCGGAATCTTGAGACACCTTGTCGCAGCGGCTCAAACTCCTGATCGCGCTGCATTTTCGGGGATTGCGCGCACCCGTGGCGAATGTCGTACGTGATCAATCCTTTTCCGCGGTGTCCGTATTGCCCCGCCGAGGCTGACAATCCCCGCCGAAGTCCCATATTCTGGAGACCTCATCCGGCCCCAAATTCGAGCAAAGATCGCCCCATGACCGACATCGCCCGCACCGACGACATCTTCTACACGCGCACCGGGATGGACCCGGAAAGGGTCGGATCGCAGGTTGATTCCGCGCTCGACGGCGCAGACGATGGCGAACTCTTCCTCGAATACAATCAGACCGAGAGTATCACCTTCGACGACGGTCGTGTGCGGAACGCCAACTTCGACACCTCCCAGGGGCTCGGCTTGCGGGCCGTTTCCGGCGAGGCGACAGGGTATGCCCACTCCACAGAGATCAGCGAGGCGTCGATCGCGCGGGCGGGCGAGACCGTGCGCGCCGTGCGCACCGGCCATACCGGAACGGTCGCCGATGCGCCGGCCGGGACGAACCGCGATCTCTACTCCGACGTCAATCCGTTGGGAGAGATGGCCTTTGAGGATAAGGTCGCGCTCCTGTCGGAGATCGATGCCTACGCCCGCGCGAGTGACCCGCGGGTCCGCCAGGTTACAGCATCGCTGTCGGGGAACTGGCAGGCGGTCCAGATCGTGCGGTCCGGCGGCGACAGGCGCGCGGACATCCGGCCGCTGGTCCGGCTCAACGTCTCCGTCATGGTCGGTGACGGCGATCGGCAGGAAACCGGCTCCCATGGCGTCGGCGGCCGGGCGGTCTATGACGAATGGATCGCTCCGGACCGGTGGCAGGCGCAAGTCGACGAGGCGCTGCGCCAGGCGCTCGTCAACCTGGACTCCGTGTCGACACCCGCCGGCGAGATGCCTGTGGTGCTGGGGCCGGGATGGCCCGGGGTGCTGCTGCACGAGGCGGTCGGGCACGGGCTCGAGGGCGACTTCAACCGCAAGAAGACATCCGCCTTTTCGACACTGCTGGGCGAACGGGTTGCGGCACCGGGCGTGACAGTGGTCGATGACGGCACGCTCGCCGACCGCCGCGGGTCGATCACCATCGACGACGAGGGTACGCCGAGCGGCCGTAATGTTCTGATCGAGGATGGCATCCTCAGGGGCTATATGCAGGATCGTATGAATGCGAGGCTGATGGGCATGGAACCGACCGGGAACGGCCGGCGGCAGTCCTTTGCCCACAACCCCATGCCGCGCATGACGAACACCTACATGCTCGACGGCGACGCCGCCCCCGAGGAGTGCATCAAGGCCGCCAGGACCGGCATCTATGCGGTGAACTTCGGCGGCGGCCAGGTCGATATTACCAACGGCAAGTTCGTCTTCAGCTGCACCGAGGCCTATCTGATCGAGGACGGCAAGCTCGGCGCGCCGGTCAAGGGTGCGACCCTGATCGGCAACGGCCCCGACGCGCTCACCCGGGTCAAGCTGATCGGCAACGATTCCCGCCTCGACGACGGCGTCGGCACCTGCGGCAAGGACGGCCAGTCGGTGCCGGTTGGCGTCGGCCAGCCGACAATGTACCTGGAATCGCTGACCATCGGCGGAACCGCCGTCTAGGCAATTCGCTACGACAATCGTGAAATGCCAACCGGCGCGCGACGGCACGCCAGCCATGCGTTCAACGCATGCTCGTTTGTCAGGCCAACCAAACCGTTACAAAATAGCCGCGCCGCGCCCGATGCGCGGGTCACACTCCAGATGGAAATGACATGCCCGACGACGGACGCCCCCAAACGCCTACCACCAACATGAATGCGGAGACGCCCGCCCGCACGCGGCGGCGCGTGAACGTGCGGATTCTTTTCATCCTGGTCATTGCAGCCCTCGCGATCGGATTCACAGGCCGGTGGGGCTATTGGCAGTGGGCGCATGTCAGCGAGACCGATGCCCGCGTGAAGGCCGACACCATCGCGGTATCGAGCCGCGTGTCCGGGTGGGTCGTCGATCTTCCCATCGTCGACGGAGATGTCGTGCGGAAGGGCGACCTGCTTGTGGAGATAGATTCCAGGGAATCGCGCCTAAAACTCACCGAGTATGGCGCACGCATTGCGGCCCTCGCGGCGGAGCGCCAGCAGATCACATCCGAGATCGACCTGATCGACCGGACCACCGCAAGCCATGTCGAGGCCGTCCGCTCGCGGGCTGACGCCGCGCTCGTCGCCGTCGAAGCCAGCCGCGAGCAGTTCGAACTGGCGCGCACCGATTTCGATCGAACCCAGACCTTGCTGGCAGAACAGATCGTGTCGCGCCAGCGGCTCGACCAGGTGCGCACCGAGCTCAGCCGGGCGCAGGAACGCCACCAGAAGGCGCAGGCCGACTTAGCTGCCGCGCTGGCCGATGTCGGCCAGGCGGAGGCTGAGCGGGGTGAGATGAACGTGCTGGCCAGCCGCATGGACGCGCTGCTACATGCCGAGACGGAGATCTCGGCCCAGCGCGAACAGCAGGCACTCGATGCTGCCGACCGGACAATCCGGAGCCCCATCGACGGCGTCGTGTCCGAGACCTTCGTGGACCGCGGCGAATTCGTCGGGCCGGGCCAGCGGCTGATGCTCGTCCACAACCCGGACCTCGTCTGGGTCGAGGCCAACATCAAGGAAACGGACATCCGGCACCTCGCCCCCGGCATGCCGGTCGACATTCGCATCGATGCCTTTCCGGACCGGACCTTCACCGGCACCGTCGCACGCATCGGCCAGGCGGCGACCAGCGAGTTCGCGCTGCTGCCCAACCCGAACCCGAGCGGCAACTTCACCAAGGTAACCCAGCGCCTGCCCGTCCGCATCGCCGTCGAGGAGATCCAGGGTGTGCTGCGCCCGGGCATGATGGCCGTGGTGAACATCGCGATCCCGGGACGGTGACCGACGCCACGATGCCCACGACCGGTGCCTCGTTGCCATCGGTGAGTTTCGCCCACCGCTGGCTCGTCGTGACCACCTGCCTGTCCTCCTCCCTCGCGCTCGCCCTGTCGGGCACCATCACCAACGTCGCCGTCCCCGACATCATGGGCGCGTTCGGGGTGGGGCAAGACCATGCGCAATGGATGGCCACCGCCTTCTTCGCCGCCATGACGGCGGGCATGCTGCCGAGCGACTGGCTCACGCGCACCTTCGGCGCGCGCCATGTCTTCGTCGCGATGATGCTCCTGTTCTGCGCCGGGTCGTTCGTAGGTGGGACCGCTCAGACCTACCTGGTCGTCGTACTTGCGCGCGCCATCCAGGGACTCGCCGCCGGCATCATCCTGCCGCTCACCATGATGGCGATGTTCGCGGTTTTTCCACTCAACCGCCGCGCCATGGTCGCCGGGCTCTTCGGAATCAGTTTCGTACTGGGGCCGGGCCTCGGTCCCTGGTTCGGCGGCATCGCCATCGATTTGTTCAACTGGCGTTTCACCTTCTATGTGGCGCTCCCGATCGCCTTCTGCTCGATGATGCTCGCCTCCGTGGTCCTGCCCGGCCGCGAGCGCAGCACGGTGCGCACGCGCCTGGACTGGTTCGGGTTCCTGCTGGTCGCGGTGTTCCTGACCGCGACCCTGACGGGCCTATCGAACGGACAGCTGAAGGGCTGGAACTCCAACGCCGTCCTGACGTTGCTCGGCACCGGGCTCGGCGCGGCGATCCTTTTCATCGTATGGGAACTGTACGCCGAGGATCCGATCTTCAACGTCCGGCTGCTTGCCCGCCCGCGTTTCCTGATCGCCAACATCATCTCATTCCTGTTCGGCGCAATGCTGTTCGGGTCCTTCTATCTGCAGCCGGTCTTCGTCCAGCTGGTGCAGAACTATACACCCCTGCGCGCCGGCCTCGTGCTTGTACCCGGCGGCCTCCTCATGGGGTTCATGCTACCTTTGGCCGGCAGGGCCTCCGACCTAATCCCGCCCTACATCCCGATCGCCGTGGGTTTTCTTCTGTTCGCAATCTCGACCTGGCTGATGGGCTTTGCCGATCCCAACACCGCCTTCATCACCTTCGCGGCCCTGATCGGCCTCGGCCGCATCGGCCAGGGCATGCTGTTCCCGCCGGTCACCGCAGCGGGGCTCCAGGCCGCGCCGCCCGCACAAATGGGCACGGCCAACGGGATGCTTAATTTTACCCGCCAGATGGGCGGCGCGTTCGGGATCAACCTGCTGGCGATTTTCATCGAGCGACGGACGGCAATCTACAGCGAGTTGCTCGCGACCACCCAGACGGAGGCCAACGCCGCCACCCAGGGCCTTCTCGCCACGGTGCGGGGCATGCTCGCACCGGCGGGACTGTCCGAGATGACCGAAAGTGCGCTCAGCACCCTGTATCTCGGTCGGATGGTTGCCGCGCAGGCGACCGCGCTGGCTTTCCAGGACACCTTTTTTGTGTTTGCCATCGTCGGCCTTTGCGCAGTGGTCCTGGCGCTGGCTCTGTGGACCCCGTTCCGGCGCACCAGTTAGGCGGCGTCTGCGTTCCGCGGTCCGCCGGCAATCCCGTTTAGCCGGTCGAGCATGCACAGGACCACGGCGTAGATCACGTAGTACATGAAGATAAAGTTCACGAACGGGATCAGGGTCAGCACGACCCAGACTGCCTTGTTGTGCCCCATGCGCTCCGCGAAGAAATAGTTGCCGATCGCAAACGGAATCGCGAACAACATCAGCGGCAGGAACGCCGAAAATGATTCTCCGCCGTGCATGAACCTTCCCCCTTTATTTGCGAAGTTTTGACGCCTACCAGGCGTACTCCTCGAATGCCCGGTTCACATCGTGATCCCAGCGGCCCTCGAACGCGGCGAGCTTGTTCTCAGCGGGTGTCAGCCCGCTGTCCACGATCTGTTCGAGGGTGGCAAGGAAATGCGTCTCGTCCTGGCCCCAGAAATCGACCCTCGCACGGTTGCGCAGGCCCATCCGCGATATCTCCAGCGCCTCGCGCGCGAGGTCGAGAAGGCTGCGGTTGCGGAACGGCGTGGCGAGGCCCTGCGCCGGCACGTTGTTGCGCAGGTCGATGACCTCGTCGGCCGTCCAGTCGGTGATCATGTCGTGCGCCGCATCGAGTGCCGCGCCGTCATAAAGGAGGCCAACCCAGAAGGCCGGAAGTGCGCAAACGCGCCGCCAGGGCCCACCGTCTGCGCCGCGCATCTCGATGAAGCGCTTGAGGCGCACCTCGGGAAATAGGGTCGTCGTGTGATCGGTCCAATCGCCCATGGTGGCGCGCTCGCCCGGCAGGGCGGGCAGATTGCCGTCCATGAAATCGCGGAAGGACTGCCCCGAGGCGTCAATATAGGTGCCGTCGCGATAGACGAAGTACATCGGCGTATCGAGGACGTAGTCGACATACTGCTCGTAGCCGAAATCGTCGTCGAAGACGAAGGGCAGGATGCCCGAACGGTCATTGTCGGTGTCGGTCCAGACATGGCTGCGCAGGCTCAGATAGTCGGTGCGCTTGCCCTCACGGAACGGCGAATTTGCGAACAGCGCCGTCGCGACCGGCTGCAGCGCCATGCCGATCCGCATTTTGCGCGCCATGTCGCGCTCGCTGTCGAAGTCGAGGTTCACCTGGACGGTGCAGGTGCGGAGCATCATATCGAGCCCCATCGTGCCCACCTTGGGCATGTACTCACGCATGACCTTGTAGCGGCCCTTGGGCATCCAGTGTGCGTTCTCGCGCTTGAGGAACGGGTGGAAGCCGATGCCGAGCATGGCAACGCCCAGCTCGCGGTTGACCACGCGCAGCTGCTTGAGATGTTCGTGCACCTCGTCGCAGGTCTGGTGCAGGGTCTCGAGCGGCGCGCCCGAGAGCTCGAACTGTCCGCCGGGTTCGAGCGAGATGTTGGCGCCGCTTTCGCCTGTCAGCGCGATGACGTTTTTGCCCTCATAGACGGGTTCCCATCCGAACCGCTGGAGCCCCTCGAGCAGGTCGCGGATCCCGGGGGTGCCATCGTAGGAGAGCGGCGCGTGATCGGCCTGCCGAAAGGCGAACTTCTCGTGCTCCGTTCCGATGCGCCAGGCCTCGCGGGGCTTCTCGCCCCCGGCGAACCACGCGATGAGCTGATCTTTGGATTCGACGACGGGGCCGCCCCCTGAAGACGGTGCTGCCATGGAGAATGTCCCGACTTGTCCCGGTTATCCGGCGCGCCCGGAACGCCAGTCCCCGGCGACGGCTTGAACGACGGCGAGGGCCGCCAGCGCGGCCGTGTCGGCGCGCAGCACGCGCGGCCCCAACCCGACCGGCGTAACAAAGGGTAGATTGCGCAATTGGTCAAGCTCCTGCGGCACAAATCCACCCTCCGGTCCGGTCATAACCGCCATTGGGGTCACAACCTGACTGCCGCTTGCGAGCGCGGCCGCCACCTCCGTGATCGGCCGTCCGGCGCCGGTTTCGTCCCCAACCAGCAGGCGCCGCTCGGCAGGCCAGTCGGCCAAAAGCCGAGTGAGGTTCACAGGTTCGTCAACGGTCGGCACGTTCAACCGCTCCGACTGTTCGGCCGCCTCGACCGCGCCCGCCCGCAGGCGTCGCGTGTTGACCCGATCGGAATTGGTGCGCGCCGTGATCACCGGCAGGATCCGCGCAATCCCCAGCTCGGTCGCCTTCGTCGTCATGAAATCAACCGCCGCGCGCTTGATCGGCGCGAAGACGAGCCAGAGGTCGGGCTCCGCCGCCTGGTCGCGGAAACGCTCCGCGACCGTGAGCCGCACCGCGCCGCGACGCGCCTGGGCGATCTCCGCCCAGAATTCCCCGTCCCGGCCGTTGAAGAGCGCGACCCGGTCGCCCACGCTCCGGCGCATGACCGTCTGCAAATAGTGGCTCTGGTCGCGTCCGAGCGCGATCTCGGCGTCCGCGGCGAGCCCGTCTTCGACGAAGAGCCGGATACGCGTGAAGCTGGGTCCTGTTTCTGCCATCGGCCAAATCCGGGATTGGGGGCGCACCCCCGTCTGGGCTAACAATGCGCCATGCAAGACGCCCCCCATCATAGCGCCAGCGACATCCCCCGCGGCAACTGGCTCGACCGCTTCGCCCCGCCGGTCACGCGCCCCTACGCCCGACTGATGCGCCTCGACCGGCCGATCGGCACCTGGCTCCTTCTGCTGCCGGGCTGGTGGGCGCTCGCGATCCCCATGCCCGACGGGGCCTGGCCCAGCCTTCTGTGGGTGGCGCTGTTCGGAATTGGCGCGATCCTGATGCGCGGCGCGGGCTGTGTCATCAACGACTTCTTCGACCGGGACTTCGACGCCCGGGTCGCGCGCACCGCCGACCGGCCGCTCGCCAGCGGCGCCGTTTCCCTGCGCGCGGCATTGGTCTTTCTGGCAGCCCTGCTCGCCGTCAGCCTCGCGATCCTCTTGCAGTTCAACGGGTTCGCCATCGCCGTCGGCGCGCTGAGCCTGCTGCTCGTGGTGCCCTACCCGCTGATGAAGCGGATCACCTGGTGGCCCCAGGCCTGGCTCGGCCTCACCTTCAACTGGGGGGCGCTGCTTGGCTGGGCCGTGGTGCGCGGCGAGCTCGAGCCGGCCGCCCTCGTGCTCTACGCCGCGGGCTTCTTCTGGACGCTCGGCTACGACACGATCTACGCCCACCAGGACAAGGAGGACGACGCGCTGGTCGGCATCAAGTCCACGGCGCGCCTTCTCGGCGCGACGTCGCGGCCCTGGATCGCCGGCTTCTACGTCGTGACCGTCGCGCTGCTCGCCGTGACGGGCTGGATGGCGGCGCTCGCCTGGCCCTTCTGGGCCGGCCTCGCCATCGCCTCGGCGCATCTCGCCTGGCAGACCCTGACGATCGATTTCGACGATGCGAAGGATTGCCTGGCGAAGTTCAAGTCCAACCGGGACTTCGGGCTGATCCTGTTCGCGGCCGCGATCGCCGGCCGGCTGATCGCCTGACGTCGGCTCATTTGCTGAACAGAGCCTAGACCGCCTCGACCTCGTGAGCCGCGTGGGCGACCGGGACGGCGGCGGCCTCGAGGGCGCGGACCCGCGCGGCGCGTATCGCGGGGTCGTCGATATGGGCGCGCACGAACGCATCGAGCGGGTCGTCGGGCGCGAGCCGGTCGCGCATCAGCGCCAGCGCCTCGCGCTGGGTGATGGCGGGAAGCTGGCGGCCCTCGGCGGCGACCTCCGCGAGCGCGAACGGCCGCGCGTCGCGGCCGACATGGCCGCGGAAACTCAGATAGGCCCAGGCCGCCTCGACCGTCTCGCCGCCGTCGAGCACGAGCCGCAGGCCCGACAGCCGGGCGAAGTGATAGTTGTCGATCTCGGTCGGGTGCATCACCGCGAGCTCGGCGTCGCTCAGCCAGTTGACCGCGACCGCAACGCGGGTCCCCGGCACATGGCGCAGCGCCGCCGGCAGGGATCCGTAGCTCGAGAAGTGCGCGGAATAGACGACGTCGTGATCGTCGAGCCAGGCGCGCTGCACCGGGATCGGCGCGTGGTCCGTACCGTACTTCTGACGCAGGCGGATCGGCGACTGGTTCGAACCGTAGCCGATGACCGGGCGGCGGCCCGCGCGCAAGTCCGGATCGAAGGGCGCGGCGGCCCCGTCGGCGAAGGTGAAGGAGTGCGCCGTGATGTCGTAGGGATAGCCCGCCGCGCGGGCGAGCACGGGATCGGTCGCGAAGGGATCGTCGGGGCCGGCGGTCATGGCGGCATTCTCCCGCGCCGCGGACCGCCGGGCAAGACGCGCCGGTTCTTGACGGACGGGCGCGAGACCGGTCTAAGTCGCGCGTCATGCCCTACGCAAGCCTACGCGAGTTCATCGAGCGCCTGGAGCGCGAAGACCGGCTGGTCCGGGTCACGCACCCGGTCGCTGCAAAGCTCGAGATGACCGAGATCCAGACCCGGCTTCTGGCCGAGGGCGGTCCGGCGGTGCTGTTCGAGAACGTCATCGCCGACGACGGCAGCCGGTCCCCGATCCCCGTGCTGGCGAACCTCTTCGGCACGGTCGAGCGGGTCGCCTGGGGCATGGACCGCGAACCCGACCAGCTCTGCGAGATCGGCGAGACCCTCGCCTTCCTGCGCCAGCCCGAGCCCCCCGGCGGCCTGCGGGATGCCTGGGACAAGCTGCCGATCCTGCGCAAGGTGATGGCGATGCGGCCGAAGACCGTCTCCTCCGGCCCGGTGCACGACATCGTGTGGACCGGCGACGAGATCGACCTGGCGAAGCTGCCGATCCAGACCTGCTGGCCGGGCGAGCCGGCCCCGCTCATCACATGGCCGCTGGTCGTCACCCAGGGCCCGTACCCCGACGGCAAGCGCGAGGACGCCTTCAACCTCGGCATCTACCGGATGCAGGTGACGGGACCGAAATCCACCTACATGCGCTGGCTCAAGCATCGCGGCGGCGCCCAGCATCATGCGCGCTGGAAGGCGGAACGTCCGGAGCCCCTGCCCGCGGCCGTGGTCATCGGCGCCGACCCCGGGACGATCATCGCGGCGGTGACCCCGGTGCCCGACAACCTGTCGGAGTATCAGTTCGCCGGCCTCCTGCGCGGCAAGCGGCTCGAGCTGGTCGATTGCAAGACCGTGCCCCTCAAGGTGCCAGCCTCGGCCGAGATCGTCATCGAGGGACATGTCTCCCTCGACGAGTATGGCGACGAGGGGCCCTATGGCGATCACACGGGCTACTACAACTCGGTCGAACAATTCCCGGTGTTCCACGTCAGCGCGATCACCATGCGCCGGGACCCGATCTACCTCTCGACCTTCACCGGCCGGCCGCCGGACGAACCCTCGGTGCTGGGCGAGGCGCTCAACGATGTCTTCGTGCCGCTTCTGCGCCAGGCCTTCCCGGAGATCACCGACTTCTGGCTGCCGCCCGAGGGCTGCTCGTACCGGATCGCCGTTGTATCGATGCGCAAGGCCTATCCGGGCCATGCGAAGCGCGTGATGATGGGCGTCTGGTCTTATCTGCGCCAGTTCATGTACACGAAGTGGGTGATCGTCGTTGACGACGATATCGACGTGCGCGACTGGAAGGACGTGATGTGGGCGATCTCGACGCGCATGGACCCCGCGCGCGACATCACGCTGGTCGAGAACACCCCCATCGACTATCTCGACTTCGCCTCGCCCGTCTCGAGCCTGGGCAGCAAGATCGGGCTCGACGCCACCAACAAGATTCCCCCCGAAACCGATCGCGAGTGGGGCCGCCAGATCCGCATGGACGACGAGGTGGTCGAAAAAGTCTCGGCGATGTGGAACGATCTGGGGCTGCCGGGCTCCGGCACACCGATCTGGAAGTAGCGTCGCCGGGGTTCGGCGGCGAACCGAAGAAGGGGGAATGACGATGGAAGCGATTGTTGCCGTTGCACCGGTCAACACCATGTTCGTCGCGGCATTGCTGGGGATGATGAAGCTGGCGCTCGGCGTCAGCGTGACCAAGTACCGGTTCCAGAACAAGATCATGTGGGGCGACGCCAGCGACGACGGCATGGCGCGTCGCATTCGCGCGCATGCGAATTTCACGGAGTGGGTTCCCGGCACGCTGATCCTGCTGGGACTGATCGAGATGATGGGGGTCTCCCCGATCATCGTCGGCGTCCTCGGTGCCATGCAGATCGTCGCACGCGTCCTGCACGCGCTGGGACTGATGGGCAACGCCGAGGCCTTCAACCGGGCCACCGGGATCGTGATCAACTGGGCCACGCTCGGGCTTGCGTCGCTCATCGCGATCGTCGAGTTCTTCGCCCCCGGAACCCTCTAGCACCGGCCACCCCGGAGACAGGCGCGCGTCCGCGCGAAACAGAACATGTCCGATCCCGAAACGATGGAAGACCGCGGGCGGCTGGCCGATCTCGTCGCCGACGCCAAACGGCGCGGCGCGGATGCGGCCGATGCCGTTCTGATCCGGTCGGTGTCGATCTCTCACGCCCAGCGCCTGGGCGAGATCGAACAGCTCGAACGCCAGGAGAGTTTCGACCTGGGCCTGCGCGTGTTCCGCGGCCGCAAGCAGGCGATCGTATCCTCGACGGATTTCTCGGCCGACGCGCTGTCCGAACTGGTCGGCCGCGCGCTCGACATGGCCGCGGCGGTGCCCGACGACCCCTGGGCGGGACTGGCCGACCCCGACCAGCTCGCGACGGAGTTTCCCGATCTCGACATGCTCGATCCCGACGAGCCGTCGAGCGACACCCTGGTCGCGATGGCGCGCGACTGCGAGGACGCGGCCCGCGCGGTGGACAGCGTGACCAACTCCGAGGGCGCGCAGGCCAGCTGGAGCCGCACCGGCATCTGCCTGGCGGCGAGCAACGGGTTCGAAGGCGCGTATGCGCGCACGGATTCGGGTATCGGCGTGTCCGTGATCGCTGGCGAAGGCGCCGGCATGGAGGCGGAGTACGACTTCGCCCATGCGGTGCATCTGGGCGACCTGGAGGCGCCGGCGGAGGTCGGACGGCGCGCGGGCGAGAAGGCCGCCGCACGGCTCGGCGCGCGCCGGATGGCGACGGCGCAGGTGCCTGTCGTCTATGACCCCCGCGTCGCCGGCGGGCTGCTCGGGCATCTGACGGGTGCGATCACGGGCCCGGCGATCGCCCGGGGCACGAGCTTTCTGAAGGACCGACTCGGTGCGCAAATCTTCGCGCCCGACATCGAGATCGTGGACGACCCGCACCGCAAGCGCGGCATGCGGTCCAAGCCGTTCGACGCCGAGGGGATCGCGAACGGTCGCAAATCGATCGTGAAGGACGGTGTCCTGAACACCTGGCTCCTCGACCTCGCCTCCGCCCGGCAGCTCGGGCTCGAGACCACCGGCCATGCCGGCCGCGGCACGTCGGGCCCGCCCTCCCCCGGACCGTCGAACCTCTATCTCACGCCGGGGACACAGAGCCCGAAGGAACTGATCGTCGATATCGAGTCCGGCCTCTACATCACCGCGCTGATGGGCATGGGCGTCAACGGAGTGACCGGCGATTACAGCCGGGGGGCATCGGGCTTCTGGATCGAAAACGGCGAGATCGGGTTCCCCGTCACCGAGCTGACCATCGCGGGCAATCTCAACGACATGTTCGCGCGGATGACCCGCGCCGACGACCTGGAGTTCCGCTACGGAACCAACAGCCCAACCGTGCGCATCGATGGCATGACGGTGGCCGGCGCGGGCGACTGACGCCGCCGGGGCCTGCGTCCCGCGGCGTCCCGGTCAGTCGGCGAGCGGGACCGGCTGATCCGCCGGCGGATCCACCTCGAAGGCGTTCGCGGTGCAGCAGGTCATCACGAACTGGCCCGACGCCGCCACGAGCGCGACCAGGTCCGTCTCGCCCATGATGTCCTCGGCGGCGGCATAGGACGCATCGCTCAACCGGTTGGACTCCATGAGCTCCCGGGAGACCTCGTAACAGGTACGTTCGCGCGCACCCGAGAGCGCGGGCACCTCGCGGGCGTTGATCGCGTCGACGATCTCGCGCTCGATGCCGGTTTTGAGCGCATTGCGCGACTGGGCGAACCACGGATACCGCGCATTCCAGTGGCGGGCGACGACCATGAAGACGATCAGCCGTTCGCGCCCGCTCAGCGGCCCTGCGCCGAGCGTGTCGCGCATGTCCTGCGCCACCTGGAACAGCTCGGGGATGCGGATATAGGCATAAAACGGCCCGCCCACAGGCCCGCCGCTTTCCTTTGCCGCGTCATACACCCGAGCCTGCTCCGGGTTCATGTCGTCCCGGTCGATGATCGCGATCCGCGTCATGGTCTGTTCCCCTGTCTGCTTCGGTTCAGCCGTCCTTGCGCACGACCATCCACATGTTGTCGCTGAACGGGAACCGGTCGAAGAACCCGAACCCGACCGTGGCGAAGCCGGCGTCGGCGACCATCGCGCGCAGGCTTCCCGGCGTGAAGTAATTGACGTGTCCCGGGAACCGGAACCCGCACCAGCGCGATCCCATGACGCGCCGGTTGATCGACGAGAAGTTCGGCACCTTGATGATCGCGACACCGCCCGGCTTGAGGACCCGTGCCGCGTGGGAGAGCAGCTCCACGGGCTTGTGTTCGTGCTCGAGGAAGGAACGCATCAGCACGCCGCTCGCCGACCCGGCCTCGTAGCTCGCGAGCCCCTCGACCGCCGGCAGATTGGTGATGGTGCCGCCGCGCGCGGCCAGCAGTTCCTGCGCCTCCTCGGCCAGCGCCTTGGAAATCTCGATGCCGCTCGTCTGGTAATGCTCGGGCAGGGTCAGCAGCCGATCGGCGTTGCCGCAGCCCACGTCGATCACGAGCCCGGGCGGCACCCAGCGGTTGATCCGGTTGGCCAGCTTGTCGGGCTTGCGAACCGCCCAGCGGTAGAACTTCCGCCAGGCCTTCGAAATGCCATAGGCGAGCGGATACTCCTTGCGCATCCGCACCTTGCGGTCGCCATGGTTTTTCTCCCAGGCGAACGCGACCTTGAAGTCCGCGTAATCGGGGGGGTTTTCGAGATACACGAAGCCGCACGACCCGCATTCGCGCAGCCGCCATTCCTGCCACGAATAGCCGAGCGACGGCCGGCCCGAATTGTCGGTTTCGCAATTCGGGCAATTCCTGTGTAGAAGTTCGCCAAGATTCTCGGCTGCGGACATAAGCTTCCTCGCGGATCGCATCCCTGCGCAATCACGCCAGCTGTAGCATTGCGGCGGGAATCGCAACAGGCCTGTCTGACACGCGCCGCCATGGCGGCGTTCCGCGCCATGTTAGGCTTGCATCGACGACGGCGCATATGGCTCGATTCCGGGCGCGATCATTGGAGGCGGCGGTAACCGCGACATGCAGGAGTCCCCGCAGAACACCCGGACGGACAGCACCGGCCAACTGATCGGCCGGATGTGGCGCGACTGGATGAGCGCCTACAAGGGCCGCGTGGCCATGGCGGTGTCCCTCATGATCGTGGTCGCGGGCGCATCGGCCGCGTATCCGAAGCTCATCGAAGTCTCGGTGGACATGCTCGAGGCGAAGAATCCGAACGTCGTGTGGCTGATGCCGCTGGCGATCATCCTCGTGACCTTCATCAAGGGGACGGCCTCCTACGGCCAGAGCGTCCTGAGCCAGTCAGTCGCGCTGCGGGTGATCAACATGATCCAGAAGGCCATGTTCGCCCACCTGATGCAGGCCGACATGCAGGCCCATGAGGACACCTCGACCGGCAAGCTGATCTCGCGCTTCACCAACGACGTGAACCTCATGCGCGACGCGCTGTCGCGCACCTTGACGGCGATGGCCCGCGACTTCGTCACCGCCGCCGCGCTGATCGGCATGATGTTCTATCTCGACTGGCTGCTCGCCATCATCGTGGTGGTCACATTCCCGATCGCGGGCCGGCCGATCATCCGCATCGGACGGCGCCTGCGCCGTGCCTCGACAAATGCCCAGACCGGCATGGGCGAACTCACCGCCAACCTCGAACAGGCCTTCTCCGGCATCCGCCTGATCAAGTCCTACCGGATGGAAGACTACGAGCGGGTGCGCGCGAACGACCTGTTCGACCGCATCTACTACCTGGTCATGAAAACGGTGAAGGGCCGCGCGCGCACCTACCCGTTCCTCGAGACCATCGGCGGCGCCTCGGTGGCGGCCGTGCTCGCCTATGGCGGCTGGCGCATCCTGTCGGGCACCGGCACGCTCGGCGAGTTCGTCGGCTTCCTTGCCGCGGTCATCCTCGCCTACCAGCCAATCCGCAGCCTCGGCAACCTGAACGCCGCGCTCCAGGAAGGCCTGGCGGCGGTCCAGCGCAGCTTCGATCTGCTCGACACGCCGGCGCAGATCGTCGATGCCGAAGATGCGCGCGATCTGGTCCTCGACGGCGGCCGTGTCAGCTTCGACCATGTAACCTTCGCCTACACGGCGGACAAACCCGCCCTCAACGACGTCAGCCTCGAGGTGGCGCCGGGCCAGACGGTCGCTCTCGTCGGCCCCAGCGGCGCCGGCAAATCGACGGTCATGAACCTCCTGCTCCGTTTCCACGACGTCAACGCCGGGACGGTCGCAATCGACGGCCAGGATGTCCGCGCGCTCACCATGGCGAGCCTGCGCGACGCCGTCGCGCTCGTCAGCCAGGACATCACCCTGTTCAACGATACGGTCGCCGCAAACATCCGCTTCGGCCGGCCCGATGCCACCGATGCGGAGGTCGTCACGGCTGCCCGCGACGCCGCGGCCCACGACTTCGTTTCCGCCCTGCCCGACGGTTATGACACGCTGGTCGGAGATCGCGGCTCGTCCCTGTCCGGCGGCGAACGCCAGCGGATCGCAATTGCGCGGGCCATGCTCAAGGACGCACCGATCCTGCTCCTCGACGAGGCGACGAGCGCGCTCGACGCGGAATCCGAACGCCAGGTGCAGATCGCGCTGGATCGCCTGACTGCGGACCGCACGACCCTGGTGATCGCACACCGCCTCGCCACCGTGATGAACGCCGACCGCATCCTGGTGATGGACGCGGGCCGGCTGGTCGAGACAGGAACCCACAGCGAGCTCCAGGCTCAGGACGGCCTTTACGCGCGGCTCAGCCGGCTCCAGTTCCGCGAGCCGGGGCCCCAGGAAGCCGCCGCCGGCGATGGCGACGCGTCCGACGCGGAACGCGCACACGGATGACGGGGG
Organism: Rhodospirillaceae bacterium; assembly: GCA_038132575.1. GTDB lineage: Bacteria > Pseudomonadota > Alphaproteobacteria > UBA6615 > UBA6615 > UBA8079. The sequence continues at coordinate 141,560 of JAYPRP010000001.1, read as the reverse complement.
ACAAACCGCCCGCGCGCCGGGCCGGCGCCACGCTTGCCGGCGGCCTGTACCGTGGTGCCACCACGACCGCGCTCCCGCTGATCGAACTCCTGCTCCAGCGCCGCCTCATGCGCGGCAAGGAGGAAGCCGCGCGCATCGACGAGCGGCGCGGCATCCCTTCGATCCAGCGCCCGTCCGGCCCGATCATATGGATTCATGCCGCGAGCATCGGCGAGGCGCAGTCCGTTCTCGTCCTCATCGAGCGCATCCTGCGGATCGCGCCCGAGCTGCACATCCTGATGACCACCGGCACCGTGACCTCGGCGCGGATGATGGGCGACCGGCTCCCGCCCCGGGCCATTCACCAGTTCGTGCCGGTCGACCGGGTCGCCTGGGTACGCCGGTTCCTGGACCACTGGCAGCCCGCCGCGGCCCTGTGGGTCGAGTCCGAGCTCTGGCCGAACCTGCTGTTCGAATCCCGCCGCGCCGGCGTGCCGCTGGCATTGGTCAACGCGCGCATGTCCGAGGGTTCGCGAAAGAGCTGGGGCCGCGCACCGAATTTCGCGCGCGAGCTCCTGTCCTGCTTCGGGACGATCCTCGCCCAGGATGCCGAGATCGCCGGACGGCTGGAGGCACTGGGCGCGCGCAACGTATCGGTCACCGGCAACCTGAAGCTCGCGGCCGCGCCGTTGCCGGCGACTGCCGGCGCGCTGATCAGGCTGCAGGAGGCCATCGGCGAGCGGCCGGTCTGGGTCGCGGCCAGCACCCATCGCGGCGAGGAGGACATGGTCGGCAGCGTCCATCGCGGGCTCGCCGACGCCCATCCAGGGCTGCTTACCCTGCTCGCCCCGCGCCACCCCCAACGCGGCGACGACATCGCCCAATCCCTGACACGGGCCGGCCTGACAGTCGCCCGATGGTCGCGCGACGAGCCGATCACCGCAGACACGGATATCTATCTGGTCGATGGTACGGGCCTCCTCGGCAAGCTCTACCGGGTCGCACCCATCGCCTTTATCGGCGGATCGCTCATCCCCCACGGCGGGCAGAACATGCTCGAGGCAGCCCAGCTGCGTTGCGCCGTCGTCTATGGACCACATGTCGACAACTTCCGCTCCGTCGCGAACGAACTCGAGGCGGCCGGCGCCGCCATCCAGGTCGCCGACGCATCCGCGTTGCAGGAGACGGTCGGCGGCCTTCTGGCCGAACCGGCGCGCGCCGGGGCCATGGCCGCCGCGGCAGACAGCGCGGCTGGGCGCAAGCAGGAGGTGGTCGATCTGGTGATGCGCCGCCTGCAGCCGATGATCGCCGACGCGCTGGCGAGCACGGCATGAAGGCGCCCGCGTTCTGGAGTCGCCCCGGTGCGCCGCTCGGCACGATCCTGAGCCCGCTCGGTTGCCTCTATGGTTGCGCCGGCGCGGTGCGCACCGCCCTCGCCCGCCCGGCGCGGGTCGCGGTGCCCGTCATTTGCGTCGGAAACCTCACCGCCGGCGGGGCCGGCAAGACCCCGGTCGCCCTCGCGGTCACCGGCGCGCTGAAAACCGGCACACCGGCATTCCTCACGCGCGGCTATGGCGGCCGGATGGCGGGGCCGGTGCGCGTCGATCCCGGCGCGCACAGTCACGCGGATGTCGGCGACGAAGCGCTGCTTCTCGCGCGAGCCGCACCCACCTGGGTCGCGCGCGACCGGGCCGAAGGCGCGCGCGCGGCGATCCTCGGCGGTGCGACCTGCATCGTGATGGACGACGGCCACCAGAACCCCGCGCTCACCAAGGACATCTCGATCGTCGTGATCGACGGCGAGACCGGCTTCGGCAACGGGCATCTCCTGCCCGCGGGACCCCTGCGCGAGCCGATTTCCCGGGGCCTGGCACGCGCGGACGCCGCCGTCATCGTCGGTACCGACCGCGCCGGCGTCGCGGCCCAACTCCCCGACACGTTGCCTGTGCTCACCGGGACCATCCGGCCCGTCGACATGCCAGGCACCTGGTCCGGGCGGCGGGTCGTTGCCTTTGCCGGGATCGGGCGACCCGCCAAGTTCTTCGCGACCCTGGCGGAACTCGGCTGCGAGGTCGCCGCCACGCACGCATTCGCCGACCATCATCCGTTCTCGGACGCCGAGGTGGCCCGGCTCGTCGCGGATGCCGACGCGCGCGATGCGGCACTCGTGACCACCGAGAAGGATGCTGTGCGCCTACCCCCGGGAGTCCGGGAGAAGGTGGACGTCCTCGCAGTCCGGTTCACGTGGGACGACCCCGCGGCGTTCGACAGGTTTCTTGCCGAAAAGATCGAAGCTGCCGCCTCCTAACGCGCCGCCGGCATCGGCCCCGCGATCAATTCCGGGTCGAGGCGCTCGTCGAACCAGTTGATGCGCCAGTCCAGGTGCGGGCCCGTCGAACGCCCGGTCGAGCCGACGGTGCCGATGGGCTCGCCCGCGGCGACCCGCTGACCGTCCGCCACATCCACCGAAGCAAGATGGGAATAGATCGAGGTGACCCCGTGGCCATGGTCGAGAACGACGGTGCCGCCGGTGAAGAACAGGTCCGGCTCGGCAAGGCTTACCTCACCCGGCGCCGACGCCACGACCGGGGTTCCGGCCGGGGCCGCGATATCGACGCCCAGATGGGGGCGGCGCGGTTCGCCGTTGAGGATACGCTGGTTGCCGTAGCGTCCGCTGATGCGGCCCGTGACCGGCCAGGCGAAGCCGGCCTCGAAATCCTCCCCGGCGCTGTCGCGGGCGCGCGCGGCCGAGATCAGCCGCCCCTCCCGCCGGATGCGCGCGAGGTCGTCCGCGTTCGGCGTCACCTTGCGGCGGGGCAGCCCGTCGATCCGCTCGATATCGTAGTCACGGCCCGTGACCGGCAAGCGCAGCGTCTCCCGCAAGCCGTCCGCATACTCGATCGCGAGCGTCACGGGCTCGGTGCGGTCCCGGCCGATCCCGAAAACAAATCGTCCGGTGGACTCCTGGACCCGAAGCGGCTTGCCGTCGAGGCTGACGGCGGCACCCGGTTTCGCGGTCGCGATCACGAGCGCGCCTTGCGAGAGGGTTTCCGGCAGGTCGAGGGCCGAGGCCGTCCCGCACGTCGCGGCCAGCATGGCCACGGCCACGGCCCAGCCTCTCACAGAAGCGATCCCTGGGGATCGTCGTCCGGGGCAGACTTGCGTCGGGCGCGCGGCTTTCTCGGCTTGGCTGCCGGTGCGTCACCGCCCACATGATCGACGGTCGCGCCGACGATCCCGTCGTCGCGGAAACTGAGCGAAATCTCGTCGCCCGGCGCGAGCGCATCGGCCGCCAGCACCGGCGCGCCGGCCCCGTCGCGCACCAGCACGAAGCCGCGCTCCAGCACGCCCTTATAGGAATAGCTCTCCAGGAGCTTGTCGAGTGCGACGAGACGGTTATCAACATTCTTCAACCGTCTGTCGGCCGCCTGCTTCAGTCTCTGGCCAAGCGACTGCGCGTCCCGCAAGTCTCGCGCGAGCTTCGCATCGCCCGCGGATTTGGCCGCGGCCAGACGCCCCAGCACGGCCGCGAGATCTCGCTGCTTCGCCGCCACATACTGCTCGGGACGGACGAGCTGCCGGCCCTGCTGGGTGACCGCCTCGCCCTTGGCGGCGACGACCCGCGCCAGCGCCGGGCGCAAGCGCTCGGCCCAGTCGTCGACCCGCTGCATCGCGCCTTCGAGGATGCGGCGGGGTGCGGGAAGGCCGCGGCCCAGCGCCGTCACCTGCTGTCCGCGCGCCTGGACCAGCCGGTTCATGGCGCCAGTCAGCCGGGCGCCGTCTTCCCCGACCTGGGCGATCAGGTCGCTGCGCACCGGCACCGCCATCTCCGCCGCCGCCGTCGGGGTCGGCGCACGCCGATCCGACGCGAAGTCGATCAGGGTCGTGTCGGTCTCGTGCCCCACCGCCGAGATCAGCGGAATGTCGCTCGCCGCCGCCGCGCGGACGACATTCTCCTCGTTGAAGGCCATCAGGTCCTCGAGCGACCCGCCACCGCGCGCCACGATAAGAAGGTCCGGGCGCGGTACATCACCGCCGGGCGCGATCCGGTTGAAGCCCTCGATCGCCGCTGCAATCTGCGCCGCGGCCGCATCGCCCTGGACGAGGACCGGCCAGACCAGGACGTGGCGCGGGAACCGGTCCGCCAGCCGGTGCAGGATATCGCGGATGACGGCACCCGTCGGCGACGTCACGACGCCGATCACCTCGGGCAGGAACGGGATGTCGGCCTTGCGTTCGGTGTCGAACAGCCCCTCGCCCGCGAGGCGCTTGCGCCGCTCCTCGATCATCTTGAGAAGCGCACCTTCGCCGGCGACTTCGAGCCGTTCGATCACGAGCTGGTACTTGGACCGCGCGGCGTAGGTGGTGATGCGCCCGGTCGCGATGACCTCGAGCCCGTCCTCGGGCTGGACCTCGAGCCGGCCCGCCGACCCGCGCCAGCACACCGCGTCCATCGTCGCGTCGGCGTCTTTCAGGGTCATGTAGAGATGGCCCGAGGCCGCGCGCTTGAACCCGGAGACTTCCCCGCGCACCCGCACATAGGCGAAGTTGTCTTCGACCGTGCGCTTGACCGCGCCGGACAGTTCCGCGACAGAGACCACGGGCGGCCGGTTGTCGCCGGGGGCCGTGTCCAGAAGGTCCGGGGTATCGGGGGGCGTCAGGTTCATCGAATCGCCCCCATAATACAAACTGCGGACCTCGAAACGAAGGACCCAGGGAAGGATCCAACCGATGCGAATTCTCGTTGTCGGCGGAGGCGGGCGCGAACACGCGCTGTGCTGGGCCATCGCCGCCTCCCCGCTCTGCGACGCGCTCTACTGCGCACCCGGCAACGCGGGTATCGCCCAGGACGCCGAATGCGTGGACATCGCCGCCGATGATGTCGACGGCCTCGTCGTCTTCGCGACGGACCAAGCGATCGACCTGGTCGTGGTCGGCCCCGAGGCACCGCTGGTGCTCGGGCTCGTGGACCGGCTCGATGCGGCGGGGATCAGGGCCTTCGGCCCGCGCGCCGACGCGGCGATGCTCGAGGGTTCCAAGGGCTTCATGAAGGATCTCTGCGCACGCCACGGCATCCCGACGGCCGCCTATGGCCGGTTCACCGACGCCGACGCGGCGAAGGCCTATATCCGCGAACAGGGCGCTCCGATCGTGGTCAAGGCGGACGGCCTGGCGGCCGGCAAGGGGGTGACGGTCGCACAGAGCGTCGATGAGGCGCTCGCAGCGGTCGACCAGGCGATGAACGACAAGGCGTTCGGCGCGGCCGGAGCGGAGCTTGTCATCGAGGAGTTCCTGCCCGGCGAGGAGCTTTCCTTCTTCGCGCTGGTCGATGGCGAGAGCGCGCTGCCGCTCGCCGGCGCCCAGGACCACAAGGCCGTCGGCGACGGCGACACCGGCCCCAATACCGGTGGCATGGGCGCCTATTCACCCGCGCCGTCCCTGACCGAGGCGCTCGAGGCGGAGGTGATGGAGACCATCATCCTGCCGACGGTGCGCGGCATGGCGGCCGACGGGCATCCCTATCGCGGCGTGCTCTATGCCGGGCTGATGCTCGACGGCGGGAAACCGAAGCTGCTCGAATACAATGTCCGGTTCGGCGACCCGGAATGCCAGGTGCTGATGATGCGCCTGCGCTCGGACATCGTCCCGGCGCTGGTCGCGGCCTGCGACGGCACCCTCGATACCTTCGATCTACGCTGGTCCGACGAGGCGGCGCTCACCGTGGTCCTGGCCGCGAACGGCTATCCCGGCGCCTACGAGAAGGGCACGGAAATTCGCGGACTCGACGACGCGGCCGCAACGGGCGCAACGGTGTTCCACGCCGGAACCGCCGCCGAGGATGCGCAGATCCTCGCAACCGGCGGTCGCGTGCTGAACGTAACCGCGCGCGGCGCGAACATTACGGATGCCCAGGCAAACGCCTATGCCGCCGTTGACGCTATCGACTGGCCGGACGGCTTCTGCCGCCGGGACATCGGCTGGCGCGCGGTCGCGCGCGAGGCCGAAGGCTGAGGCCCTAGCGCCGCGCGGCGAAGAACGCCCGAAGTATCCCGGCGCATTCGCCCTCGTGAAGGCCACCGACGATCTCCGGCACATGGTTGCAGGTCGGCTGGTCGAAGACCCGCGCGCCGTGCTCGACGCCCCCGCCCTTCGGATCATACGCCCCGAAGTAGAGCCGCCCGATCCGCGCAAAGGCGATCGCCTGGGCGCACATGGCACAAGGTTCGAGGGTGACATAGAGATCGCAGTCGGTCAGCCGCGCTTCGCCACGCGCGTGGGCGGCCGCCCGGATCGCAAGTGTTTCCGCGTGCGCGGTGGGATCCGTATCCTGTTCGACCCGGTTTCCCGCCACCGCCAGGACCCGCGACGTGGCCCGCTCGACGATCACCGCGCCCACGGGCACGTCGCCGGCGTCAGCCGCCGCGCGCGCGGCCGCGAGGGCCGCGTCCATATGGTTTGCACCACTCATGGGCCGGACGGTGCCCGGGCCGAACCGAAATTGCAACGGCGCGCCCGCGCCGCGTAGAGTGCCGCCATGTCCAGGCCCGTCATCGGCATAACCCTCGATTCCGAGGATCCCGGCAGCTACTCGAACCTGCCCTGGTATGCGCTCCGCCAGAATTACGCGGACGCGGTGTCGGAGGCGGGCGGCCTACCGCTGCCGCTGCCCCACGAGCCCGAGCGGGCCGCGGAGTATCTCGACGTGATCGACGGGCTGGTCATCACCGGCGGCGCCTTCGACGTGGACCCGTCCCTGTTCGGCGCGGGCGAACGCCACCCCACGGTCGTTACCAAGGATCGGCGTACGGCATTCGAACTGGCCACCACCCGCGGCGCGCTCGAGCGCGACATGCCGCTGCTCGGCATCTGCGGCGGCCAGCAGCTGCTCCACGTGGCGCTGGGCGGAACCCTCATGCAGCACATCCCGGACGAAATCGACGAGGCGCTGGCGCACGAACAACCCAACCCGCGCGACGAGCCCGGCCACAGCGTCTCGATCAAGTCCGGCACGCTGCTCCACCGGATCGTGGAAACCGATTCTCTCGACGTGAACAGCGCCCATCACCAGGCCGCAAACGACGCCTCGGACCGGATCGTCGTCAACGCGGTCGCGCCGGACGGGGTGATCGAGGGGATCGAGGCGACCGACCGCCGCTTCGCCCTGGGAGTCCAGTGGCACCCGGAATATAAGGTCTCCGCCGGCGACGACGCGATCTTTCGCGCCTTCATCCACGCCGCCGCGTCGTAACCCTGGACCGGCCATGACGTCCGATACACCCCGGGGCGAGCGTATCGCCAAGGTCATCGCGCGAGCCGGCGTATCCTCGCGTCGCGAGGCCGAGCGCTGGATCGCAGATGGGCGTGTCACCCTCGACGGCAAGCCGGTCGATTCCCCGGCGCTGAACGTGCCCGCCGACGCTGACATCCGGATCAACGGCGAGCCCCTGCCGGCGCGCGAAGCCGCCCGCGTCTGGTGCTATCACAAGCCCCAGGGGCGGCTGACCACCCACCGTGACCCCGAAGGCCGGCCGACGATCTTCGAGGCGCTGCCGGCGGAACTGGCCAACGCGAAGCCGGTCGGCCGCCTCGACATGAACTCCGAGGGGCTGCTGCTCCTGACGAATGACGGCGAACTGGCGCGCCGGCTCGAACTGCCCGCCACGGGCTGGCTCCGCCAGTACCGGGTTCGCGTACACGGCCGGATCGCGGCGGACGCGCTTGCGAAACTTGAGCGTGGCGTCGAGATCGACGGCACCCGGTTCCGCCCGGCCCGGGCCACCCTCGAACGCCAGGTCGGCAGCAACGCCTGGCTGACCATCTCGATCCGCGAGGGCAAGAACCGCGAGGTGCGGCGGCTGATGGAGCATCTTGGCTACACGGTGAACCGGCTGATCCGCACCGGCTACGGCCCCTTCCAGCTCGGCAAGCTGCCGCGCGGGCATGTGCAGGAGGTCGCGCCGAAGATTCTCGCCGAGCAGCTGCCGCGCACATGAGATCACGACCCGGACGCCTGCGCATCATCGGCGGCAGCCACCGGGGCCGGCGTATCGAGATTCCGCTGGGCGCACGTCCGACCGGGGACCACATCCGCGAATCGCTCTTCAACATCATCGCGAGCGGCGACATCGTCGAGATCGCGGGGGCACGTGTGCTGGACGGCTGTGCCGGGTCCGGCGCGCTGGGGATCGAGGCGTTGTCGCGCGGCGCGGCACAAGCGGTCTTCCTCGACACCGACCGGGCTGCGCTTCGCCAGATCGAGGCCAATCTCGACATCCTCGACCTCGCGAACCGGGCCGAGGTCCGGCGTATGGATGTCACGCGGCCGACACCGGGTACACCATGCGAGATCGTACTCCTCGACCCGCCCTACGACAGCGACATCGCGCAAACAGCGCCCGCCGCGCTGGCCGCAAGCGGCTGGATCGCGGAAGGTGGACTGTGCGTGGTCGAGACCCGGCGCGGGGTCGCCCTCAACGATGTGCCCGGTTTCGATACCGTCGATGCGCGGAGCTACGGCGAGACGACGCTCCACTTTCTCGTCCGGTCGGGATAGGTGCGTCAGCGCCGGCCGAACAGCCGCTCGATATCGGCGAGGTTCAGCTCGACATAGGTCGGGCGGCCATGGTTGCACTGGCCCGCATGGGGCGTCACTTCCATCTCGCGCAAAAGCGCATTCATCTCGTCGCGGTTGAGCCGGCGCCCCGCGCGCACGCTGCCGTGGCACGCGAGCGTGCTGCACACATCGTCGAGCCGCTCCTTGAGCGAATGGGCCGCGCCGATCTCCGACAGATCGTCGGCCAGATCGCGCACCAGGCCGGCCACATCTGACTGGCCGAGAAGCGCCGGGACCTCGCGCACGACCACCGCGCCCGAGCCGAACTTCTCGAGGACCAGCCCCAGCTCGGCGAGTTCGTCCGCCCGGGCCGCGAGCCGGTCGGCCGCCGGCTCGTCGAGATCAACCACCTCTGGCAGCAACAATCCCTGACGCGTAACCCCGCCATTCGCCAGTGCCGCCTTCATGCGCTCGTAGACGAGGCGCTCGTGGGCCGCATGCTGATCGACGATCACGAGTCCCTCGGCCGTCTGGGCGACGATGTAGGTCTCGTGGAGCTGGGCCTGGGCCGCGCCAAGGGGATAGGAAACCTGCGCGGCCAAGCCGTCCGTATCTTCGGAAACCTGGCCGTCATGGGCGACCGCGGCGGGGGCCGCGTCAAGCCCGGGGATTGTCCCGGCGGTCTCCTGCGGAGCGAAATACTGCGCCGCCGCCTCGGCAAGCCCGCTCGGCACGCGGCCGCCGCCGAAGCCGCGCGCACTACCGCCAAATCCGCCGGCGGGTGCCGGCGCGATACCAGGCCGGAAGGCACCCAGTGCCGCATCCGCGACCGTTGTCGACGCCCGGTGCCCGGCCTCGGCCAGCGCGTGACGCAACCCGCCGACGATCAGCCCACGGACCATCCCGGGATCGCGGAACCGTACCTCGGCCTTCGCCGGATGCACGTTCACATCCACCAGCTCCGGATCGATCTCGACGAACAGGGCGACAAGCGGATGGCGGCCTCGGGCGAGCAAATCCTGGTACGCGCCGCGGACCGCGCCGGTCAGCAACCTGTCGCGCACCGGCCGGCCATTCACGAACAGATACTGGTGCTTCGTGGTGTTGCGATTGAGGGTCGGCAGGCCCGCATGCCCGACAAGCCGGATGCCGTCGCGTTCGGCGTCGATCGCAAGCGCGTTCTCGGCAAACTCACGGCCCATCACGTCGCCAAGCCGGCGCAGCCGCGCGTCATCCGCGCCACCCAGGTCCGCCCTCGCCGCGCTCGCAAAGCGCTCCCGCTCGCCGTCGCCAATGGTGAACCCGATTGCCGGATGGGCCATGGCAAGCCGCTGTACCGTATCGACCGCATGATCCATCTCGGTCCGTTCGGTCTTGAGAAACTTGAGACGCGCAGGCGTGGCATAGAAAAGGTCACGCACCTCGACACGGGTGCCGCTGCCGAGCGGCGCCGGCTGCACGTCGTGGACACGCCCCCCTTCGACGCGGATCTGCCAGCCGTCCGCGCCCGCCACGCGGGACGCAATCGTCAGACGGCTCACCGAGCCGATCGACGGCAGCGCCTCTCCGCGAAAACCGAGGGTCGCGATATGGGTCAGGTCGTCGTCCGGCAATTTCGACGTCGCGTGCCGCTCCACCGCCAGGCGGAGCTCTTCCGGCGTCATGCCCGACCCGTCGTCGCTCACCGAGATCAGCGTGCGACCGCCATCACGCAACACCACATCGATCTGCCGGGCGCCGGCGTCGATCGCGTTCTCGACCAGTTCCTTCACGGCCGATGCCGGGCGCTCGATCACCTCGCCGGCGGCGATCTGGTTGACGATGGTCTCGGGCAGGCGGCGAATGGTCATGACGTTGCCGCCGCGGTGAGACGCGCACGGGCGCGCGCCTTGCCGTCGTCCACCGCCGGCTGGTCGAAGGGATCGAGCCCGAGCATGAAGCAGGCGGTGACCGTCTCGAGCATGAAGTGCGCCATCAGCGCGCCGACCGCCGCCGCGTCCACCCGCGCCACGTCTATCCGGCGCACCGGGCGTCCATGGGCCATGAGGCTTTCGATTGTCGCCTCCTGTTCCGCCGCCATGAGATCGCCGGTCGTGTGTCCCGCCAGGTAATCCGCGCCGGCCAAGGTTGCCAGGTCCGGCGGCACGCGGTCTCCGCGCCCCGCCAGGGGCTGGGCGATGATCGTGAACATCTTGTCGTCGGGACCGTCGAGATAGAGCTGGAGCTGGCTGTGCTGATCGACCGCACCAAGCGCATCGATAGGTGTCGTGCCATGGCCGCCCTTGCCCACGCTTTCGGCCCAGAGCTGACGATGCCAGCGCGCAAGCGGCGCCAACGCATCCGCATAGGGCATCAGGACGCTCATGCGCGCGCCCCGGCTCTGCAGAAGCGCGAGCGAAACAGCTGCGCCCAGCGCGGCGGGCACACCCTCGATGTCGTCGCCCGCCAGATTGAGCTCCAGCGCCTCGGCCGCGCCGGCCCGCACCGCTACGATGTCAACGCCGGCCAGCGCGGCGGGCAGCAACCCGACCGCGCTCAGGGCCGAATAGCGCCCGCCGATATCGACCGGATGCGCAACGACGGGTACATCCCAGTTCTCGGCGAGCCGCAGCAGGGGGTTGTTACCCGGTTCGGTGATTGCGACCGCATAGTCCGCCGCCACATCGTTCCCTCGCCGGCCTGCGATGTCCGGCAGAAGCGTCATGGCAAGAGCGAGGGTTTCCGCCGTACCACCGGATTTCGAGACGACGACCGCCCCCGTCCGGGCCAGGTCCACCGATGCGCGGAACCGCGCGAGGGATTCGGGGTCCGGGTTGTTGAGAAATCGAACATCCACGGGCGGGGTGGAAGCCAGCGCGCACAGCGCCTCCGCGCCGAGACTGGACCCGCCGACGCCGATCACGGCCACCGTGTCGCAGTGACCCGACAGGCGGGCGACGGCGGCCTCTATCTCCGCAATGTCTTTGTCCTGCGTGGCGATGGAGACCGCTGGAAACCCGCCGTCGGCCATGTCGTCACGCACCGCCTGCCAGACATCCCACGCCGCCGTGCGCGCGGACGCGAGCGAACCTTCCGAAAGGCCTCCATCGCCGATCGCATCGGCCATGCAGCCGCTGACATCCTGCTTGTAGATTTCTGACATGCGGGTCCCGTCATCCTCGCCCGGGCCGGCAGTTTGCGTCGACCGCCGGACCGGCGGCAATCCCGCACATTGTGGACAATTCGGGCGAGTCGGAGAACGTCCGGGGCCTGCGCGACGGGATCAGCCGCCTTCGGAAATCGTCTGCGTTGCCGTCACGCCGTCGGGCTTGCCCACCACCACCACGGTCAACCCCGCAGGGTCTAGGAGCTCGGCAGCGACGCGTTTGACATCCTCGAGGTTCACCGCCGCGATCAGGTCGTTGCGACGGTTGAGGAAATCGATCCCGAGGTCGCGAAACTGCACCGCCACGAGGGTCGCCGCGATCCGCGAGCTGTTGTCGAAGCGCAGGCCGAATGAACCGATCAGGTTCGCCTTCGCCCGGTCGAGCTCGTCCTGGGAAATCGCGAACTCCCGGGTGTTGGCCCACTGCCCGCGTATCAGGTCTATCGACTGGTCGACGGCGGCATTCTCGGTGCCGACACCGCCCATCCACATTGCGCCGTTCTGAAGCGGCCAGAGATAGCTGTAAACCGAGTAGGCTAGGCCGCGCTTCTCGCGCACCTCGTCATACAGGCGCGACGTGAAGCTGCCCCCACCGAGCACATGGTTCAGCACCGTCGCGGCGTAGTAATCCGGGTCGTCCCGGTAGATGCCGCGATGACCGAACACCACCCGGCTCTGGGGATTGTCGCGCTCGACCACGATCACCTCACCTGCGGCATCGGGCTCCGCACGCGGAATGGTGAACGCCTCCGCCCGTTCCGGCAGGTCGCCGAAGGTCGCATCCAGCAACGGGCCCAGCTCCGCCGCAGAAATGTCGCCCACCACGCCGATGATCAGTGCGCTGCGCGCGAGGCGTCGGGCAACGAAGGTCCGGAGATCCGTCTCGGTGATCGCGGCGACGCTCTCGGGCGTTCCGGACACCGGACGGCTGTAGGGATGGTCGCCGAAGACCGCTTCGCGGAAGGTCTGCTGCGCGATCCGGTTCGGGTCGTTGACCCGCGCGGCAAGGCCGGCCAGAACCTGGGCGCGGATACGTTCGACGGCCCGGGCATCGAAACGCGGCTGGGTCACGGCGAGCCGCAGAAGGTCAAATGCCTCGTCGCGGTTGCGGCTGAGCGTCTTCAGGTTGCCGGAAAACCCGTCGAGCGAGGCACTGAAGGACAGGGAGATGGACTGGTCTGCGAGCCGCCGCTGGAAGGCTTCGGAGTTAAGTTCTCCCGCCCCCTCGTCCAGCAGACCCGACACCAGGTTCGCCAGCCCCTCCTTGCCCGCCGGGTCGGTCGCCGCGCCGCCGGGAAACATGAAACGCGCGGAGACGATCGGCAGGGTCCGGTCCTCCACCAGCCAGGCTTCGATCCCGCCGGGGCTGATGACACGCTGGATGTCGAACGCGCGCGCCGAAGACACGCCCACCACCGCGGCAGCGATCAAAAACAGGCCGAGCGACAACGCAACAGCGCCGCGCGCGGCATTTGCGATCATGACAGGTTTCATGTCCGGCTCTCTCCCTCGGCCGGCAGCAGGATGCCGGTCGTCGAACGGTTGATATCGAACACCGTACGCGCCGCGGCGTTGACCTGATCGACAGTCACCGCACGTATCCTGTCGGGCCAGGCCTCGACGTCCGCGACCGTCTGGCCCGTCGTCAACGCGGCACCGAACACACGCGCGGGACCGCCAACGCTATCCCGGGCGAAGATGGCGCTGTCAATCAGACGCTGCTTCGCACGAGACAACTCATCTTCGGTGATCCCTGTCTCGAGCAGGGTTGCAACCTGTGCGTCCATGGCGGTGCGCACAGCCTCGACCGAGACGCCGGGCCGCGGGGTAAACCAGAGCCCGAAGGTCGTGAGATCGAGTTCGCCGGGCGAGTACCAGGCCCCCGCGGAGGCCGCGAGCGCCTGCTCGGCAACAACCGATCGATAGATCCGGCCCGTGGCGCTGCCGCCGAAAATCTCCGCAAGGAGTTCGAGCGCATAGGCGTGTTCGGTGTCGCCCGCCACGTAGCTGGGGGCGAGATAGCGACGCGACCAGGATGGCTGGTTCACGCGGGCGTCGCGCATCACGACCTCGCGCGGCGCGATCTGCGGCGGCTCGACCGGCCGGACACGTGGGGGCAGCGTCCGTGTCGGAATCTTCCCATAGGTCTCCTCGGCGAGCCGGCGGACCTTCTCCGGATCGACATCGCCCGACACCACGAGGACGGCGTTGTTGGGGGCGTACCATGTCTCATAGAAGTCCTCGAGATCGGCACGCGTGATGGTCTCGATTTCGTGCGCCCAGCCGATGATCGGAAGCCTGTAGGGATGATTGAGCCAGGTGGCCGCCGCGACCTGCTCGGACAGGAGCGAACGCGGATTGTTGTCGGTCCGCGACCGGCGTTCCTCGAGGATCACCTTGCGCTCCGGCTCGATGATCGCATCAGTCAGGACGAGACCTGTCATCCGGTCCGCCTCCAGCTCCATCATGAGCCCGAGATGCTGCGGCGCGACGGTCTGAAAGTATCCCGTGTAGTCCTGGGAGGTGAACGCGTTCTCGCGGCCGCCGATGTCGGCGATGATCCGGGAGAATTCGCCCGGCGCGCGTGTCTCGGTACCCTTGAACATCAGGTGCTCAAGATAGTGCGCGATGCCGGATTTTCCCGCCGGTTCGTCCGCCGCGCCGGCCTTGTACCAGACCATGTGGGCCACAACGGGGGCACGGTGATTCTCAACCACCACCACCTGCATGCCATTGTCGAGCTCGAAGGTGGTCGGGTCGAAAACCTGCGCCTCGGCTCCATCCGCAAGCAGCGCGAGCAGGGCCAGTGGCAATGCCATCGCGCGGATGGCCGGGAGGCGGAAGGGCAAAATCATTGGTTCCGTTCCTTTCGGCGGACCGATCGGGTGCATGCCAGATATGGCGCGCCTGGGCGCGTCCGCAACGACGAATCCGGACGCGGCGGTCACTTTAACGCGACATTTGGCGAAAATTGGGCGGCTCGGCCCGGACTAGAAGATATCGAGCAGGCTGTTGCGCGTGCGCGAAATCGTCGGCACCTCGCCCTCGGTCGGCGGAACGCCGAGCGCCTGGTTCTCACGCAACCGGCGCGATTCCTCCGGCGCATCGACCACGTCGTCGACGGCATCCTGTTTCAGCCCCAGAAGTGCGCGGACGAAGTTCTGATTCTCGTCCTTCAGGACCGAGGTCTCTCGGTCAATCTGGCTGCGGATCAACGGATCGGTTTCCAGCGCGCCGGCGCGAGCGAGGAATGCCGATTCACCGGGCGTCGCGGACTGCACACCCGCGCGTGGCGCCGGCTGGGCCGCAGGGCCCGCGTTGCCGCGCGTGCTTCGGGTGTCGTCGTCTCCACGGAAAACCGCCTGCCGCGCCTGTTCGCGCGTCGAAACGGTGGTCAGGTCCTCCGCACCGGGACGCGGCGGGCGCAGCTTGAAATCGGGCGGCTGGGACAGCGGCGCGCGCGGCACCACGGCGAACTCGTCCGGCGGCGTGCGTTGCAAACCGAGGGCGCGCTTGGTCGAATCGCCGCACGCCGCAAGCGTCATGGCCGCGGCCACGAGTAGTACCAGGCCGCGCGGTGTGCGGTCAGCGCGTGTCGATCGTTCAAACATTCAGACCCTGTCCGTCAGTTCGTCGCCGGAATCGCGAAGCGAATCCATGCCTCTATTTTAGCGCACGCGGGGAACCGAACAAGCCGTCGTACAGGAGCATCGCGGTGCCCACGACGATGGCCGTGTCCGCGATATTGAACGCAGGCCAGTGCCAGCCGAACCCGTGAATGTCGATGAAATCGATCACCGCGCCATAAATCACGCGGTCGATCACGTTGCTCAGGGCGCCGCCGATCACGAGCAAAAGGGCGAACCGCACGATTCCCTGCCCGGACCGGGCGAGCCAGACGAGCAGCATCGCCACGATGACCAGAGCGAGCGCAACCAGGATCCAGCGCGACGTCTCCGCGCCTCCGAACAGTCCGAAGCTGATCCCGCGGTTCCAGACGGGCACGAGATTGAAGAAGGAGGTTACGGAGACGATTTCGGGCGGATCGAAGACGAGGCCCAGCATCACCCGCTTGAGCGCTTGATCGACCGCGATCAGCGCAACGACAAAGAGCAGGGCCCATTGCGATATCACGATATCACCCGCCTACTCGGCGGCCTCCTGCTGGCCGTCGACCGCCGCCGCGCAACGCGCACAGACATCCGGGTGGGCATGTGCACCCACATCCGGAAGCACCTGCCAGCAGCGGGCACATTTCTCGCCCTCGGCCTGGCCGGGGACCACGGCGACCACATCGACATCCGGCAGCCGGAACGCATCGTCCGGCCCAGCACCCTCGACGAGGCTGCCACCGGACGTGATCGCGATCTCCGCCAGATCGAGGCCGGCCATTGCCGCGACGGTGTCGGCGTCGGCGTACACCGTCGGCGCGGCCTGGAGGCTGGATCCGATACGTTTCTCCGCGCGCTCGATCTCGAGCGCGCCGGTCACGACCCGGCGCAGGCTTCGGACCTTTTCCCACTTCGCCGCCAGCACATCGTCGCGCCAGGCATCCGGCGCCTCGGGGAAGGTGCGCAGATGGACGGACTCGACGTCGTCTTCACCACGCCGCGCCAGCCACGCCTCCTCGGCGGTGAAACAAAGGATCGGCGCGAGCCAGGCCGTCAGATGAGAGAACAGCAGGTCGAGCACCGTGCGCGCCGCACGGCGACGCAGGCTGTCCGGTGCGTCGCAGTAGAGCGCGTCCTTGCGGATGTCGAAGTAGAAGGCCGAGAGCTCGACCGCGCAGAAATTGTGAAGCGCCGTCCACTGCGTGTGGAACTCGAAATCGTCCGTGGTCTGCCGCACCAGCGCGTCCATCTCGTGGATGCGGTGCAGCACCCAGCGCTCGAGTTCGGGCATCTCCGCCGCCGGCACGCGCTCGCTGTCCGCGAACCCATCGAGATTACCGAGCAGGAAACGCAGCGTGTTGCGGATGCGTCGGTAGAGATCGGCCTGGTGCTTGAGAATTTCAGGCCCCAGCCGCAGATCCTCGGAATAATCGGAACTGACGACCCAAATGCGCAGGATGTCCGCGCCGAGGCTCTCGACCGTTTCCTGGGGCGACACGTCGGTGCCCCGGGACTTCGACATCTTGCGACCGTCCTCGGCCATCACGAAGCCATGGGTCAGGACCGCGTCGTAGGGTGCGCGGCCACGCGTGCCGCACGATTCCAGCAGCGAGGAGTGGAACCAGCCGCGATGCTGGTCAGAGCCCTCGAGATAAAGCGAGGCCGGCCATTGCAGGTCGTCGCGGTCCTCCAGCACGAAGGCGTGGGTCGAGCCGGAGTCAAACCAGACATCGACGATGTCGCGCACCTGCTCATACTCGTCCGCGTCATACGCGTCGCCCAGGAACCGCGAGGGCGGACTCGCGAACCAGGCGTCGCCGCCCTCCGCCTCGAAGGCCTCCGCGATGCGGTCGAACACGGCCTGGTCGCGCAGCAGCTCACCGGTCTGCTTGTGCACGAAGACCGGGATGGGCACACCCCAGGCGCGTTGACGCGAGATGCACCAATCCGGGCGCGTCTCGATCATCGAGCGAAGGCGTGTCTGGCCCTGCGGCGGCACGAAGCGGGTCTCGGAGATGGCGGTCAGCGCCTTGTCCCGCAGGTCGTTCGTCTCCATCGAGATGAACCACTGCGAGGTATTGCGGAAGATGAGCGGCGCCTTGGACCGCCAGGAATGGGGATAGGAGTGCTCCAGCCGGCGGCGGCCGAGCAGCGCGTCCTCGCCTTCCAGCACGCTCATGACGGCACCGTTGGCCTCGCCCTCCTCGCCGTCGGGGGTCAACACCGCCATGCCGGCGAACAGCGGCACATGCTCGAAATAACAGCCCGCCTCATCGACCATGTCCGGCACGGGAAGGCCATGCGCGCGCCCCAGATGGAAGTCGTCCTCGCCATGGCTGGGTGCGATATGCACGAAGCCCGTGCCCTGTTCGATGGTCACGAAGTCACCCGCAAAGACTGGCACCTCGTGGTCGAAACCCTTGGCCGCGAGAGGATGGGCGCAGACGCTGCCCACGATCGCTGTACCCGGGATATCCGCGACATCCTCGAACGCCTCGATGCCCATTTCCGCGCATGCGGTCTCACGCAGTTCGGTCGCCAGCACCAGCTCGTCGCCGACCCGCACCCGGCTCTTCTCCGAGACCGCGCTCACCCGGATTCGCGCATAGGCGAGCTCCGCGCCGGCCGCGATCGCCCGGTTGCCCGGGATCGTCCAGGGGGTGGTCGTCCAGATCGCGATCGCCGCGCCCTCCAGTGCAGGATCGGCGGCCGACGTCACGGGAAACCGCACATAGATCGAGGGCGAGACATGGTCCTCGTACTCGACCTCGGCGTCGGCGAGCGCCGTTTTCTCGACCACCGACCAAAGGACCGGGCGGGCACCGCGATAGAGCCCGCCATTCATGGCGAACTTCGCGATCTCACGAGCAATCTGCGCTTCGGCCGCATAGGCCATGGTGGTGTACGGATCGTCCCAGTTGCCGATCACGCCGAGCCGCTGGAACTCCTCGGACTGGATCGCAATCCACTTGGCGGCGAACTCGCGGCATTCCTTGCGGAACTCCAGGATCGGGACATCGTCCTTGTTCTGTCCTGCGGCGCGATACTGTTCCTCGATCTTCCACTCGATGGGCAGGCCGTGGCAGTCCCAGCCGGGCACGTAGTTCGAATCCTTGCCCATCATCTGCTGGGAGCGGCTGATGACGTCCTTAAGGATCTTGTTCAGCGCGTGGCCGATATGCAGGTGCCCGTTCGCATAGGGCGGACCGTCATGCAGCACGAAGGGCGGACGTCCCGCCGATTCCGCGCGCTGGCGCGCGAACAGGTCGAGCTTGGCCCAATGCTCGATCAGCGCGGGCTCCTTTTTCGGCAGGCCCGCACGCATCGGAAATTCTGTCTTCGGAAGGAAGACTGTGTCCTTGTAATCAATGGCCATGTTTTGTTCCCAGGGCGATCGAGCGGCTTATAGTGCGGCGCTCGCATGACGGCAACAGCCGGACATCCGGCGTTTTACATATCCTCGCCGATAAAATCACCGGCGCCGAGCGCGCGCGCCTGCAGCAATTCCCGAGCCTGGCGCGAATCCTCCGCGATCTGCGCCTTCAGCGCGTCGATCCCGTCGAACTTCTGCTCCGGCCGCAGGAAGTCCACGAAGGCCACGCGCAGATAGCGCCCGTAGATATCCTCGTCGAAGTCGAACAGGTGCGCCTCGAGGACCAGCGTCTCGCCGTCCACGGTCGGCCGGACACCGAGATTGGCGACCCCGTCGTACCAGCGCATCGTCTCGCCATCGCGCAGGCCGCCGCGGATGGAGTAAACCCCGCGCGCGGGGTGGATTGCCTCGCCGAGGTCCACATTCGCGGTCGGGAAACCGATCGTGCGGCCGAGTTGACGCCCGGAATCGACCCGTCCCTCGACCTCCCACAGGTGACCGAGCAGTGCCGCTGCGCGCTGCGGCTGCCCGTTGGTCAGATACTTTCGGATGAGGGTCGAGGAGTAGACCTCGTCGACCTCGTCACGTGCGAGTTCCACGCACGTGACGTCAAACCCGAGCTCGCGGCCGCGCGCCGCGAGCAGATCGAAATCGCCGTCCCGGCCCGAACCGAACTTGAAGTTTTGGCCCACCACCACGTGGGCTGGCCCGATACCGCTGTGCAGCAGGTTGGAAAGAAAATCCTCGGCCGAACGCCCAGCTAGCGCCTGGTTAAACCGTAGCACGTAAAGCAGCTCGACGCCGAGCGCCTGGAACTCGCGGACCTTGATACGGAACGGTGTCAGCCGAAATGGTTCATCCACGGGCCCGAAAAAGGCACGTGGATGCGGCTCAAACGTCAGCGCGCCGAACTGGCGTGACTGGGCACGCGCAATGTCCCGTGCGGTCGCGATCACCTGCTGGTGGCCGCGATGCAACCCGTCGAAATTACCGATGGCAACTACCGCATCCCGCGCGGAATCCGGAAGCTCGCCAACATGTCTGAAAATCCGCATGGGCGGGGTGTACGCGCCGCCCCGACGTTGATCAAGCGTTGATAAGCTGGGGACCAGGCCACGGCGTCGAGACGAAACGCCGCGCGGGTCCGTCCCGCGCGCCAGGCCACCCGGTTCAGGCGTGGTGCGTGTTCCGGCGCGGCACCAGGACTTCGGCCTGGCCCGAGATGACGACCGTGTCGCCGACGGTGCAGACCGTCTCGAGGGTCACCCGGGATTTCTCCGGCTTCAGCTCGATGACGGTGGCGCGCGCCGTGACGGTGTCGCCGGGGCGCACCGGCGCCTTGAACTTGAGATTCTGGCTGATATAGACGCAACCCGGCCCGGGGAGCCGGGTCCCGACGACGGTCGAGATGAAGCTCGAGCAAAGCATGCCATGGGCAATTGTGCCCTCGAACATCGTGCGCTCCGCATACTCCTCGTTGAGATGCATCGGGTTCGTATCGCCCGAGATTCCGGCGAACATGACCAGATCGGCCGGGCCGATCGTGCGCGCATAGGCGGCAGTCATGCCCGGCTCCAGATCCTCGAAAAAATACCCGCTCAACTCTTCGATGGGATCGGCGGTAACCGGCGGCTGGGACTTTGCGACCGGCTCGATAATGTCAACCGACATATGGAAACCCTTGGTTAGATTGTGCAACACAAATTATGGTGCGCCGCACTATTCCGAAACGCAAGGAATTGTCCGAAAAATAATAAGTTATTGTTATTATTTATAATTATTTGAAGCACCCGTCGCTGCTACCGACTCCGGGCCATGCTTCACCGCAATATTTTCTATGTGCTACGCAACATGACCCGGGTCGATCAATGGTTCGGGACACGCGGATCCATCGGTACCTGGCCCGCAATGCCGAAGATTTCCTCCGCCGCAGCCGCAACGGACAGCAGTTTCGCCTCGTCGCGCGCCGGCGCCACGAGCTGCAGTCCGACCGGGAGACCGGACGCGGTGAAGCCGCATGGCACCGAAATCGCCGGGCAGCCGGTGAGCGTGATCGCCGCCACGATGTAGAGCCAGTCGACATAGTTGTCGAAGGCATGGTCCCCGACCCGCTCGACATAGCGGATGTCCACGTCGAAGGGCGGCACGATCGCCACCGGACAGGCCAGGATATCGTGGGTTTCGAACCAATCGGCCACCCGCCGGGTCAGATGCCCGCGCTCCACCTGGGCGCGGCCGATCTCCGCGGCGGTGAGCTTCATGCCCTTCTCGATGTTCCAGATCATCTCGGGCTTCAGCGCGTCGCGGTGATTTTCGAGGAGAGAGGCACGCCCGGTCACGAACAGGGCCGCGCGAAGCGTCTGGAAGATGTCCAGCGCCCCCGAGAAATCGGGGCAGGCTTCCTCGACCGTGGTCTCCGCACCCGCGAGCCGTCCAACCGCCGCGCGGCAGATCTCGGCGACCTCCGCATCCACCGGACCGATCCCGAGATTCGGCGAGAACCCGATACTGCCGGGAAGCGCCGGGCTCAGGGCCGCGGTCTCGAACGAGGTTTCCGGGACCGGGAGCGACAGCGGAAAGCCCGGCTCGATGCCGACCTGCGCATCTAGCAGCAATGCCAGGTCGGCGACGTTCCGGCCCATCGGGCCGTTCATGGACAGGGTCTGGAAAGGATCGCTCGTCGGCCCCATCGGAACGCGCCCGGGCGTGGGGCGCATGCCGACGACGGAGCAGAAACTCGCCGGCGTGCGCAGCGAGCCCCCGAGATCCGAGCCGGTCGCGAGCCAGGTCATGCCCGTCGCCAGCGCCACGGCCGCCCCACCGGACGAGCCGCCGCAGGTCATGTCCGTGTTCCAGGGGTTCCGGGTCTTGCCGAACACCTCGTTGAAGGTGTTCGCGCCGGCCCCGAACTCCGGCGTGTTGGTCTTGCCCATCACGATGGCACCGTTGCGCTTCAGCCGTGCGACCATCAGGTCGTCGCGCTCCGGCACGTAATCGGCAAAGATCGGCGAACCGTAGGTCGTGCGTACCCCCGCCACGTCGGTGAGATCCTTGATCAGGATCGGCAGTCCCGCGAGCCAGCCAGCCTCAGGATTGTCGGGCACGCGAACCGCTGCCGCCGCCTCGCGCGCCATCTCGACACACCGGGTCGGTACCGCATTGACCGCCGGGTCCACCTCGGCGATCCGCTCGGCGGCCGCGTCCACGAGCTCGACGGGCGAAACTTCGCCCCGGCGCAGAAGGGCGACGGCATCACGCGCCGACAGCCGGGTCAGTTCCGTTAACGACATTCACAACTCCTAAACCATTCCGTGCCCATACTAGCAAAAGCCAACCGGGCAATGCGCCCGGCAAGACGACGGATCGAAACGATGCCGGTATCTTTTCCAAAGATTCCAAAGGTGCGCGTCCGCGCCGACCTTCGGCTGCGCGACTGGGCTGAGATGAGCGGCCAGATCTTCGTCGAGGCGACGTCGCGCATCCAGGATCTGCTAAACGCACCGGAACCTTTCTTTACCTTCATCGACGAGGCCGCAATCGTCCACTTGATCAATAAGAACGCGGTGGTGCAGTTAACGCCGTACGACTAGTCGGCGGAGCGACACCCGAATGCTGATCGACGGTCCCGCGGCGCCCCGCGCACGTTTTCTCTTTGCCCACGGTGCCGGCGCCCCGATGGACACCCCCTTCATGAACGCAGTCAGCGGCGGCCTCGCGGCTGCTGGCGTGCAGGCGATCCGTTTCGAATTTCCCTACATGGCGAAACGGCGCGACGACGGCAAACGGCGCGGCCCTGACCGGATGCCGGTGCTGCGCTACACCTGGCGCACGATAATCTCCGAGCTTCCCGGGCCGGCCGCGCCGATTTTTATCGGCGGTAAGTCGATGGGTGGCCGCGCCGCCGCCACCTTCGCCGCCGAGCCGGAACACTGGTCGGGAAACGGACCGGAAATCACCCGCGTGATCTGCCTGGGATATCCTTTTCACCCTCCCGGCAAACCCGAGAAGACGCGGCTCGAACCGCTGCAAAAGGCGACCTGTCCCGTCCTGATCGTCCAGGGCGATCGCGACCGCTTCGGGACACCCGACGATGTCGCCGCCTACAGGCTCGCCGCCCCTATCGAGATCGCGTGGATCGACGACGGCGATCATTCCTTCGTGCCGCGCAAATCCTCCGGTCGTACCGAGAGCAACAATATCGATGCCGCCGTGAAGCATGTCACGGCCTTCATCGATCGCGTGATCTAGCCCTCCGGGACCATGCGAAAAATTCGAACGGCGGACTTCACCGCCGGGTCGATTCCTGTAACATCGCTCGCGATTGGGCGCGGTATCAAGCCACCGCGCCGGAGGAGTATTTTCGATGAGCCATTCCGGGTTCGTCCGCCACACGCGAGCCGCGCTGCTCGCCGCAATGATACTGGGGCTCGTCGGCAATGCAGCCCCCGCCGCAGCCGATTTTGCGACCGCGTTCGATCATTATATCGCCAAGGACTACGATCGGGCGCGCCGGCTGGCGAAATCCGATGCGGCGCACGGGAACCCTGCCGCGCAATGGCTCCTGGGGACAATGTACCTGCTTGGCCGGGGCTTCGACGCAAACCCCGAGGTCGCGCGCGACTGGCTCGAAAAATCCGCATCGTCCAACTATCCGCCGGCCCAGGCCGTGCTCGGACGCATGTATGAACAGGGGATCGGCGGCATCAAGGATGTCGAAGAGGCACATATCCTCTATCGCATGTCCGCCGAACAGGGGTATGCCGACGCGGCCTACCTGCTTGGCCGCCAGTATTATCGCGGCAATGGCGTGCGCAAGGACGGCAAGGAATCGGTCCACTGGCTGACCATCGCCGCCGATGAAGGCAACGCGGATGCCCAGTATCTGGGCGCACGCATCCTTCTCGACGGCAAGATTGTTCGCATGAACCCGGAAAAGGCGGCTGGCTGGCTGGCCGAGGCGGCCGAAGCCGGCCACCACAAGGCGCAGCTGCTTTTCGGCGATACACTGATGCGCGGTCTCGCGGGCGACTATGACCCGAAGCGCGGACTACTCTGGATTGAACGCGCCGCGGAGAGCGGATTGGCCGCGGCTCAGCTTCGGCTCGGCGACCTCCACAACAACTGGATTGACGGCAAACCCGACCACCGGCGCGCTTACGAATGGTGGACACTGGCGGCGGTCCAGTCCGATGCGACCGCCCAGTACCGCCTCGCCCAGGCCTATTCCAAGGGCGCAGGCACCTAGGAGGATCCACGGGTGGCGTACATCTGGGCTTCGCTTTCGGCGCATAACGGAAACACCGAGGCCTCCGAACTGCGACAGCGGGTGGTCTCACGCCTGACACACCAGGAGATCGCAGAGGCCGACCGCCTCGTCGCGGCACGCATTGCACGCGACGCCAGCGGAGACGGAAACAACAGCTAGGATCATAGCTGCCCCTTCTCCACGCGCACGTTCTGCGCTAGCCTCCGCGCCGTTTTGGGCACCATCCATCAAATCGGCAATCTTGCGCTCCGCCTGTTTCCGCCGGAAACAGCGCATGGTCTGGCATTGCGTGGCCTGGTGGCAGGGTTGGGCCCGCGCGAACGGGCGGACGATTTTCCCGTCCTCGAGCAAACGCTCTTCGGCCTCCGGTTCGCGAACCCGGTCGGCGTCTCGGCCGGCTTCGACAAGAACGCCGTTGCGGTCACCGGTGTCGCGCGCCTGGGCGGCGGGTTCATCGAGGTGGGCGGCGTCACGCCGCGGCCCCAGGCCGGGAACCCGCGCCCCCGGCTGTTTCGCCTGACCCCCGACCGCGCGGCGATCAACCGCCTGGGTTTCAACAATGACGGAGCCGACGCGGTGCGCGCCCGCCTCGAGACCCACCGGGCCAGCGGCAACGCGCTGCCACCCATCGGGGTGAACCTGGCGGCCAACGCGACTAGCGCCGACCCGGCGCAGGACTTCATCGACCTGGTCGCGGGCTTCGCTCGGGCGGGCGATTATCTGACCATCGACGTCTCCTGCCCCAACACGGAAAACGGCCAGGTCTTCCTCGAACCGCGCGCACTGGAGGACCTGCTGGCGCGCCTCAACGCCGCGCGCGACGCATCCGGCGCCCGGCCCGCGATGGTGGCCAAGCTCGCCCCGGACCTGGAAGCCGGCCATCTGCGCGAGCTGATCACGATCATCGTGGCCGCGGGCATCGACGCCATCACCCTGTGCAACACCACGACCGCCCGGCCGGAATCGCTCGCGAGCCCCCATGCGAAAGAGCGCGGCGGCCTGTCCGGCACGCCATTGTTCGAGATGTCCAACGCCATGCTGCGGGAAGTCTATGACCAGACCGGCGGCACGGTGCCGCTGATCGGCGTCGGCGGCATCATGAGCGGCGCGGACGCCTACACGAAGATCCGGGCCGGCGCGAGCCTGGTGCAGCTCTACACCGGCCTGGTCTATGGCGGGCCCAGACTCGTCCAACGCATCAAGCGGGACCTGGCGGACGCGCTCGCGCGCGACGGCCATGCGAACATTACCGAAGCTGTCGGCAGCGAACACCGTACGTGATAGCCTGACCGCTCACGCGCCACGAGAGGCGCATCCCTTAACCGTATGGGCCCTCCGATGCTCAGGAAACGCCGCGAGATCATCCTCGTCGCCATTGTTGCCGCGCTTGTCGTCATCGCCGGGCGCTACTTCTCCGTCGATACGGCAACGACAAGCCCGGCCGCGAGCGAGGTTGTTTCGGATATCAACCAGGACCCGGAACACCGCGAGCGGGACGGTGCGTCGAACATCCTCTCCCTCGCCGGCGGGACACCGAGTGCGCCAATCCGCGTCGGCAGCAATCAATGCCTGCAATGGTGGGGAACGCGACCCGACGCCTACCGGGTCGAGGTCGCGGGCTTCGAGGGCGACGACTGGCAGCCCAACGAGGCCTTCCTGGCCGCGAAACGCGCCGGGACCGCGTCCTACAACTTCCCGGCCTGGTACCGGTTCATCGGCGCGACCGCGGACGACACCGAGGTCTCCTACCGGATCCTGCGCGGTCTCTGCCAATAGGCACGCGCTCCGGACAGAACGTCCATTCTCCCGAATTTCCAGACCAAAACTTGTGCCATCAACGGCAGAGCCAGCGCGGGGCTTCGCGTTGACTCGTCCCGGGCGGTTTCATACAGTCCGCGCGAAATTTGGCCGGGGTATGTTCCGGGCTTTTTCTCACCCGACAACTACCGACCGGCGCAACGAAATGGGGCGCGCGAGGAGGCAAAACTCATGACCGATACACCGTGGAAAACAGACGACTGGTTCACCAGCCCGTGGAACTTCGCCGACGAAGTGACGAAGGACTGGAAGTTCCCCGACAACATCCGCATCCACGACGTCACCCTGCGTGACGGCGAGCAGCAGGCGGGCCTCGCGTTCAACTTCGACGACAAGATTCGTATCGCCGAGGGCCTCGCCGAAGTCGGCGTCCAGCGCATCGAGGCCGGCATGCCGGTCGTCTCCAAGGACGATGCCAAGGTCGTCCAAGAGCTCGCCAAGCGCGACTTCGGCCCGACCGTCTATGCGTTCGCCCGTTGCATGGTCGAGGACGTCAAGCGCGCGGTCGATTCCGGCGTCGGCGGCGTCATCATGGAGGTGCCGGCCAGCCCGCACCTCATCCAGTACGGCTACCAGTGGGAACTCGACCGGGCGATCGACCTGTCGATCGAATCCACCAAGTTCGCCCACGACAACGGCCTCGAGGTCGTGTTCTTCCCGATCGACTTCACCCGTTCGGACCTGAACTGGGTGATCGACCTGATCGACCGCGTCGGCAAGGAAGGCCACATGGACGGCCTCGCCCTCGTCGACACGATGGGCGCCACCTCGATCCACGCGATGCAGTATTTCGTGCGCTCGATGAAGGCCCGCTTCCCGGACATCCCCATGGAGGCGCACTTCCACATGGACTACGGCATGGGCGTGGCAAACACGATCATGGCCCTGTCCGAGGGCGTCGAGGTCATCCAATCCACCGTCCTGGGTGTCGGCGAGCGTGCCGGCAACGTGCCGATGGAAGAGACTGTGATGGCGCTGCGCACGCTCTACGACATCGACATCGGCATCAAGCTCGACAAGCTCAAGTGGCTCGCCGACCTGGTCCGCGACGTCACCGGCGTCGTCGTGCCGTCGAACCGGCCGGTGGTCGGTGACGACCTGTTCAAGGTCGAGTCGGGCATCATCGCCACCTGGCTGCTCAACTGCGGTGACGAGTTCCAGACCGAGGTCATGCCGTTCCGCCCGCGCATGGTCGGCCAGGCCGAGCCCGAGACCGTCATGGGCAAGGGCTCCGGCATCGACACGGTGAAGGAGTGGCTCGAGCGCTTCCAGATCCGCGTCGAGGAGGAGAAGGCCATGGAAATCCTGATGGCCGTCAAGGACTGGGCGCTGGTCCACAAGCGCCTGATGACCGAGGACGAGTTCAAGGCGCTCGCCGAGGGCCTGATCGACAAGTAGAGCCAGCCTCTACCGAGAGTTCGCGAAACCCCTTCCCCTCGCGGGGGAGGGGTTTTCGTTTGCGCGGTCAGCTTTCGAACACCGCCACCAGCGCGCCGGTCGTGGTGCGCGAGTCCAGCGCCGTGTGCGCGTCGGCGATGTCGGCCAGCTCGTAGGCGCCGGTGATATTCGGCTTCACCGTGCCGTCGGAAATTGCCGCCACCACGTCATCCATCATCGCCGCTTTCTCCTCCGGCGTCGCCACATAGTCCTTCATAGACGCCTTGGTGAAGATCAGGGACTTCTGGTTGAGCTCGAGCGCGTCGATGGGCGGCGGTCCGGACGCGTGGCCGTAGTTTACGAACCAGCCGCGCGGCGCGAGTGCGCGCAGGTTCCCCTCATAGGCATCCGCACCGACCGCGTCATACACCACGGGCACGCCCGCGCCGCCGGTGATGTCGAGCACCTGGTCGGCGAAGTCTTCCTTCGTGTAGTCGATCACATGGGCGCAGCCGTTTTCCTCGGCCGTCAGGAACTTGTCGGGCGAGCTCACGGTGCCGATCACCTTCGCGCCGAGGCTGGTTGCCCACTGGGTCAGCAGGCTCCCCATGCCGCCGGCCGCGGAGTGGACGAGGATCGTCTCCCCCGCCTCGACCCGGTAGAGCCGGCGCAGCAGATACTGGGCCGTCATGGTGCGCACGAAGGCGGCGACGACCGTCCGGTCGTCTAGATCGGCCGGCGGCACGTAGAGCTGGTCGGCGGGCACGATCCGCGCGTCGGCATAGGCGCCGACCGAGAACAGGTAGGCCGCCCGGTCGCCTTCCTTGTGGTCCGCAACGCCGTTACCCACCGCCGCGACCGTTCCGACGCCCTCGAGGCCGAGTACCGTCGGCAGGGGCGGCTTCAGGAAGTAGCGGCCCTGGCGCATGTAGGAGTCCGCGAAGTGGATCGCCGCGGCCGACTGCTTGAGCACCACCTCGCCGGGGCCGGGATCGGGAAGCGTATCGGTCTCGATCCGGATGACGTCCGGATCACCATACTCGTGGATGCGCGCGACGCGGGTCTGCATGTCTGCCTCCTGCTGTTCGCGCGGACTATAGCAGCGGCAATGCCGTCCTACGCCACCCGCAGATAGTGCAGCGAGAAGAGGTCATCTTCGTCGGTCCAGTGACGGAAGGCGCGCCAGCCGGCCTCCGCGGCGAGCGCATGGAACTCCGCGATGTCGTATTTGTGGGAGTCTTCTGTATGGATCGTCTCGCCGGCCGCAAACGTGAAGCTGTGGCCGTTGACCCGGACCTGCTGGTCCCGCTCACTCACGAGATGCATCTCGATACGGCCCTTCTCGGCGACCCAGCGCGCGTCGTGAGTGAACGCATCCAGGTCGAAATCGCCACCCAGCTCCCGGTTCACCCGACGGAGCATGTTCAGATTGAACTCCGCCGTCACCCCGGCTGCATCGTTGTACGCGGCGTGCAGCACATCGACATCCTTGCGCAGATCGACGCCGATCAGGAGCCCGTTGTCCGCGCCGAGATCGGTCGCGGCCGCGCGCAGGAACTCCGCCGCCGCGTCGCGGGTGAAGTTGCCGATGGTCGAACCCGGGAAAAACCCGATCCGGGCCGCCTCGCCGGAAATCTCGGGCAAATCGAACGGCTGGGTGTAGTCCGCCGCGATGGGTACGACCGGGAGGTCGGGGTAGGCGCCGGCCAGCGCCTTCGCGGATTCCAGCAGATGCTCGCGCGAAATGTCGACGGGGATGTAGGCCGCCGGGGTCTCGAGCGCGTCGAGCAGAATGCGAATCTTGGTGCTGGACCCGCTGCCGAACTCGACCACGCTGGCGTTGGCGCCGATCAGTGTGGCGAACTCCTCGGCATGGGTCTGGAGCAACGCCGTCTCGGTGCGTGTCGGATAGTATTCCGTAAGCGCGCAGATGTCGTCGAACAGCTTGGAGCCGCGCTCGTCATAGAAATACTTGCTCGACAGCTTCTTCTGGGACTGCGCCAGCCCCTCGAGCACGTCGTCGAGGAAGCTGTCCGCCGCATGGTCGTACTCCACATAGTCGTGGAGCGGGCCAAGGCTCATCGCCGCATCACTCAATTTTTCTCTCCGGCGCGATCGTCGGCGAGGCGCACCCCAGCGAAGATCCAGCGCATGGCGGGATAGAAGAAGTTGCGGTAGGTCGCGCGGGTGTGCCCCTCGGGCGTCACGCACGCCCCGCCGCGGAGCACGAACTGGTTGGCCATGAATTTTCCGTTGTATTCCCCGACGGCTCCGGCGACCGCCTTGAATCCGGGATAGGGAACATACGGGCTCTGGGTCCACTCCCACACGTCGCCGAACATCTGTTCCGGTCGGTCGGGCGCACCGTCCGTCGCCGGCGCGGTCCGCAGCAGGCCCGATCCGACGAAGTTTCCCGCGACCGGCTGCTCGCGGGCAAAGACCTCCCACTCGCCCTCGCGCGGCAGGCGCTTGCCGGCCCAGCGGGCATAGGCGTCGGCCTCGTAGAGGCTGACGTGACAGACCGGTGCCTGGTCGTTCACCTGCTGCAGGCCCGACAGCGACATGGCGTGCCATTCCCCGTCGAGCTGCTGCCAGTAGAGCGGAGCCGCCCAACCATGCTCGCCGACCGCGGCCCAGCCGTCGGACAGCCAGAGCTCCGGACGGCGATAACCGCCATCCGCCATGAAGTCCTTCCATTCGCCGTTGGTCACCAGCCGCGAGGCGAGCCGGAAGGGGGCCAGGTGAACCTGGTGGCGCGGGCCCTCATTGTCGAAGGCGAATTCGCTTCCGTCATGGCCGATCTCGACCAGCCCGCCGTCATGGTCGAACCAGCGGAGTTCGGGGGTCTTCCGCGCCGCCGACGACCGGTAGGCCTGGTAGGCGGGCGCGACGCTGTTGTGGGAAAACGCGTGCAGGATATCCATCAGGATCAGCTCCTGATGCTGCTGCTCGTGATGCAGGCCCAGCACAATGAGCGGCGCAACCCGGACCCAGGTTTCGGCATCGGCATCCGCGATGAGCGCGCGCATCGCCGCATCCACATGATCGCGATAGGCCTTGACCTCGTCGGCCGACGGGCGGGTCAGGAGCCCGCGTTCCGGCCGGGGGTGCCGCGCACCGACGGCGTCGTAGTAGGAGTTGAAGAGGAAGCAGTAATGCTCGTCGAGCGGTACATAGTCAGTCGCGAATTCGCGCAGGATCATGGTCTCGAAGAACCAGGTCACATGCGCGCGGTGCCACTTGGTCGGGCTCGCGTCGGGCATCGACTGGACGACCTGGTCCTCGGCCGACAGGGGTTCGGCAAGGCGTTCGGTCTCGCCGCGCACCCAGTTGAAATGATCGAGCAGCTGCGCCCGGTCGCGCGGATGCGCGTCGAGGATCGCCGGCCCGGATCCCAAGGATGTCACGGCGCGTCTCCCGTTGGCGCCCGCGTTCCGCATGACCGCCTTTCCGGAACGCTTGAGACCGCGGCACGGACAGGGCCACGGGTCGAACTTCGTCCGGATTCCGGCCCGGACGCGGCGGTCGGGTACGAGTAAACCAAGCCCGCTTGCGCGGCGTCAACCGCAACCGCCGAAAAGTGAAGGCAAACACCCCGGTGACACGTGTTGACCGGCCCGGATGGCCTACTATGTTGAACCCATGAGCACGGATACGACGATCCTCGAGGGCTTCCACGCCCATGTGTATTACGACGCCGACAGCAAGGCGGAGGCCGAGGCGCTGCGCGCCGAGATCGACGAACGCTACGACGTCGAGCTCGGCCGCTGGCACGACAAGCCCGTCGGCCCGCACCCTTTCTGGAGCTACCAGGTTGCCTTCAAGCCCGAGCTGTTCGGGGACCTGGTTCCGTGGCTGGCGCTCAACCGGCGGGGCCTGACGATCCTGGTCCATCCCGAGACCGGCGACGACCTGACCGACCATTCCGACCACGCCATATGGCTCGGCGACAGCGCAGAGCTCGACCTGCGCCGTTTCCGCGAACGCGCCGCAAACGCCCGCGGATAGGCCCGCCCCGCGCAAACGAACGGTTTGCAAGCCCCGCCCGGGGCGCTACAACACGCCCGGACTCAAACTTCGCCGGCCGGGTTGCGTGCGCCGGGACAATTCAACTCCAGGGGGAACCCAGCCATGAAACTCGTTCGCTTCGGCCCGCGCGGCAAGGAGAAGCCCGGCCTGATCGATGCCGATGGCAAGCTCCGCGATCTCTCGAAGGTCGTCGGTGACATCGACGCCGAAACCCTCACGCCCAAGGGCCTCGCCGCAATCCGCAAGCGCGACCCCAAGCGCCTGCCGCTGGTCAAGGGCAGCCCGCGCCTCGGGCCGTGCGTCGTCGAGCGTCGCATCTTCGCCATCGCGCTGAACTACAAGGAGCATGCCGAGGAAGCGAATGCGGCGATCCCGTCCGAGCCTTTCGTCTTCACCAAGACCTGCCCGCCGACGGGCCACCGCGACAACATCGTGCTGCCCAAGGGTTCGGTGAAAACCGACTGGGAAGTCGAGCTCTGCATGGTCATGGGCCGCAAGGCGCAGCATGTGTCCAAGAAGGATGCGCTGAAATACGTCGCCGGTTACTTCGCGGGCAACGAGGTGTCCGAGCGCGAGTTCCTGATCGAGCGCGGCGGCCTGCAGTGGATCAAGGGCAAGAGCCCCGACACCTTCGCGCCGATCGGCCCGTGGCTGCTCACCGCGGACGAGGTGCCGAACCCGAACAACCTACACATGTGGCTCGAGGTGAACGGCGTCCGCAAGCAGGACAACAACACCAAGGACATGATCTACGACTGCAAGACGCTGATCTCGAACCTGAGCAAGACCATCACGCTCTATCCGGGCGACATCATCTTCACCGGTACACCCCAGGGCGTCGCCTACGGTGAGAAGAACCCGAAATATCTGCGGGCCGGCGATGTCGTCACCATGGGCATCGAGGGCCTCGGCGAGCATCGCAACAAGGTCGTGAAGTACAAATAGCCGGACCCGACACGTCCGAAACGAAGCGGGCCGCGCACTGATGCGCGGCCCGTTTTGCGTTCGGAATTCCCTCTAGTCCAGCGCCGGCATGACCTCGTCGCGGAAGATCCGCAGCGAATCCCGCGAGCCCGTGATGTCGATCAGGAGCACATACTCGATCCCGCCGGCGCGCATGCGCTTGAGGCGCTCGACGATCTCCTCCGGCGGACCGATCAGCGCGCCCTCCTCCGTCGCGAGCCGCGTATCGTTGTACTGGAGCATCGTTGACTGGGGTCCGCCGCCCTCGCGAATCCGCGACAGGCGCGAGATGCCCGAGAGAAGGCGCGCGCGCTGCTGGTGCGCCGCCTCGCGTTCGGCCTCGGTGTGGGTGATGTGCAGCGCCCGGGCGACGGCCACGTTCATCGGGTCGAAGCGCCGCCCCGCCGCCTCGACGGCGTCCCGGTAGGTGTCGAAGCGCTCCTGGATCAGGTCGAACGAGGCGATCTGGTCGAGCAGCAGGTTGAAGTCGTTGTCGGCAGCCCATCTAAGGCCATCGGGGCTGCCCGCGGCGAGCCACATCGGCGGGTGCGGCCGCTGGATCGGCGGCGGTTCGACGATGATGTCCTGGAAGGTCCAGTGCTTGCCGATGTGGGTGAAGCGCTCCTCCGACGTCCAGGCCCGGCGGATGACCTCGAGGGACTCCTCGAACAGCGCCTGGGCGTCGCCGGGCTTGACGTTGAACCCGTTGAACTCGTTCGGCCGGTATCCCTTGCCAACGCCGAACTCGAGCCGGCCGCCCGACAACAGGTCCACCGTCGCCGCCTGTTCGGCCAGCAGCACCGGGTTGTGCCAGGGCAGCACCACGACCGCGGTGCCCAGGCGCATCCGCGTGGTCCGCGCCGCCAGGTAGGTCAGCAAGTTGAGCGACGAGGACACCTGGCCGAAGCCGGTGAAGTGATGCTCGACCAGGAACACCGAATGGTAGCCGAGCTCCTCGGCCTCTTCGACATAGCCGATAAAGTCCCGGTAGCCCTGGGTGCTGTCGCGCGCAACGCCGCCCCGGCGCGACGAGGCACCGCCAAACAGTCCGAACTTCATGGGCGCATCTCGGGCATTGCGGGGCCGCTACCTGTGAGCACTAGTTGCGGACCCGCTCGCGCTTGCCGCTCCGCGTGGACTTGACCAGCGCCTCGAGCACCGCAACGTTGCCGATCCGCTCGATGTCGGTGAACATGTACTCCTTCTTTCCCGCAACCGCGTCGGCCCAGGCCTCGAAGTTCATCTTCACCGTGTCGCGCGGCTTGTAGACCCGGTGGGTGCGCTTGCCGCCCGCGATGCTGATCGTCATGTGCGTGTCGTCCCAGTCCTCCGGGTGCGCCGTATCCACGATCTCGGCCCAGCCCTTGCTACCGAACACGGCGAAGCGCGCATAGTAGGGTGTTTTGGAGACGACGTTGATCGTGCCCACGGTCCGGTCCTTGAACTGGAACTGGGTGGTCACGACATCGCCCGACGGCAGCTTGAGGACACGGCGGTCCGAAGCGGCGCTCACCCACTGGATCGGCCCGAACAGGCTGATCATGAAGTCGGTCAGGTGCACGCCCATGCCCGTCCAGCCCGCCGCCGGCGCGTCCTTCGGGTTGCCGCGCCAGTTGTCGGCCTTGAGCGGCGTGAACTTGTCGTGGGAATTGTTGGCCTCGACCGCGATGATGGTGCCGAGTTCCTTATTGCGGACCATCTCGGCGAGCTTCATCCAGGCCGGCTCGTAGCGCCGCTCGTGGCCGAGCCCGAGCACCAGCCCCCGGTCGCGGCACGCCTTGACCATCTTCTTCGCACTGGCCGACGTCAGCGACAGCGGCTTCTCGCAGAAGATCTGCTTGTTCGCCCGGGCGGCCTGCATCAGCAGCGCCTCGTGGGTCGTGTGCGGGGTCGTCAGGATCACGCCTTCCACATTGGGGTCCTTCAGGACCGCGGCGTAATCGTCCGTCAGCGGGATACCGTAATCCTTTGCCAGCCGGCGTGCGGCCGCCGTGGGCTTCAGCTCGACGATGGCGACGACGCGAATCTTGCGGCTCTTGTCCAGGGTCTTGACGACATGGCTGCCCCACCAGCCCAGTCCGATCACGGCGACGTTCAGCATGCCAATCCACTCCTTTACGCGGAAATAAGTGTCCGCCCCGGTCGGGGCGCGCAGACCCTAGCATGGCGGGAATCGGGTCAAAAGCCGCGGCGCGCGCTCCTGCCGCTCCGTACCACAAGGACGAGCGCGCCCGACACGATCAGGGCCGATCCCGCGACCGCGACCCAACCCGGCAGGACCGCGAACACCGCGAAATCATATGCCGCTGCGAAGATCAGCACGGAGTAGAAGGCCGGCATCACGAAACTCGCATCACCGCGCCTGAGCGCCTGCATGAAGAAGGCCTGGGCCGAAACCATGACGCTACCGATCGCGACCAGGAACACCCATTGGAAGCCGGTCGGCCAGATCCAGACGAAGCTCGCCACCGACAGCGATATGCACGCGCCAATCGTGTTGTTGATGATGAGAATCCGCAGCGCCGGCTCGGTGTCGGCGAGCCGCTTGATGAAGATCGCCTCGAGCCCCATGAACCCCGCCGCGGCGAGCGCCAACAGGCCGGCGAGTTGGAATGCATCGGACCCCGGCCGCAGGATGAGAACCGCCCCCGCCACCGCCAGCGCCGCGGCGATCACCTTACGCGGGCCGATCCGCTCACCCAGCATGGGTATCGCCAGCGTCATGGTCACCAGCGGACTGATGAAGCTGACCGCGGTCGCCTCGGCGATCGGCATCCGGGACACCGCGGCGAACATGGCCGTCACGCCCAGCCAGCCGCAGATGACGCGCATCAGGTGCCATTGCCATTTCGCGCCACCGAAGCCAGGCCGCGCCTTCGGAACGGCACCGACGAAGAGCAGGAGCGTGGCAAGCCCGAAGACAAAACGCCCGGCGCTGATCTGGAACGGGTTCAGGCCCGGTGCCGCCCCGTCCGGGAGCCCGAGAATTTTCGCGAACAGGGACGTGCCCGCCACCAGCGCGCCGGCAGTGAACATGAGGGCGACGGCCACGGTCGGAACGCGGCCCGGTGTTTGGGAGAGGAACGACACCGATGCAAGCTACAGGACGCGCATCTATTTGCTAAGTTCGATCCGTCGCCCCGCCGGATGGTCTGGAACATCATGCCGAAAATCACGCCCGAAGCCTTCAACGCGCTGACCGACGAAGAACTCCCCATCGCCGCCCAGTACGGCTTCCATGCCGAGACCATCGGCGACGGCACCGCACGGGTGCGCGCGCCCTACAGCGAAGATTATATGCGCCCCGGCGGCACCATCAGCGGACCCGTGATGATGGCTCTTACGGATTTCGGCATGTACGCGGCGCTCATGGGCGCGATCGGCGCGGTGGCGCTCGCCGTGACCACCAACCTCAACATCAACTTCCTGCGCCGGCCCGCGCCCGGCGACGTCGTCGCGGACTGCCGCGTGATCAAGCTCGGCAAGCGCCTCGCGGTGCTCGAGGTCACGCTCTATTCCGGCGGCGGCGACGCGCCCATCGCGCATGCCACAGGCACCTATTCGATCCCGCCGGAAACCGCGCGCTAACGGCACAAAACCCGTTCTTGCCGCCAACTGGACAAGGCCCGGACCGGCTGATACGAGTCCGGCCGAATACTGACCGTTAACGATCTTGTCAAAGGAGAGGTCCGATGGCTGATAGCACGACCTTCGCCGTCGCCGATTCGCCGTTCCCGTCGCTGGAACCCGTCGAAGAGGTACTCGCGAGCTTCAATCCCGAAATCACGATGGCTGCCGATACGTCCGAGGACGCGATCATCGAGGCTGCCAAGGGCGCGAAGGCACTGTTCGTGACCTACGCCCAGATCACGGCCAAGGTCATCGCCTCGCTCGACGGATGTGGCGCGATCGGACGCTTCGGCATCGGGCTCGACAATATCGACCTCGCGGCCGCGACCGAGGCGGGTATCCCCGTCGTCTATGCTCCGCAATACTGCCTCGACGAGGTCTCCGACCACACCATGGCGCTGCTGCTGACCGCCGCCCGCAAGACCGCGCTGGCCGACAAGCTGGTCAAGCAGGGCCGCTGGGAGATGCCCGCCGTCGTTCCGATCCTGCGCTTCCGTGGCAAGACCATGGGTCTGGTCGGCTTCGGCAACATTGCCCAGCTGGTCGCCGTGAAGGCCCAGGCCTTCGGCATCAACGTTATCGCCTCGGATCCCTATGTGAAGCCAGAGCTTGCCAAGGAGAAGGGCGTCGAGCTGGTCGACATGGACGCACTGCTCGAGCGCTCGGACTATGTCTCGGTGCATGCGCCGCTGACACCGGAGACCGAGAACATGTTCTCGACCGAGGCCTTCGCGAAGATGAAGAGCTCGGCCTTCATCGTGAACACCGCGCGTGGCGGACTGATCGACACCAAGGCCCTTGTCGCAGCGCTCGACGCCGGCGAGATCGCGGGCGCAGGCCTCGACGTGCTGCCGCAGGAACCGCCTGCCGCAGATGACCCGATCCTCGGGCGCGACGACGTGGTCATCAACCCGCACACCTCCTTCTACTCGGAAGACGCTCTGCTCGATCTGCAGACGACCGTTGCGGGCGACGTGCTGACGGTGCTCAATGGTGGCCAGCCGAAATGGCCGGCCAACCCGGACGTGTTCAAGTAGGATCCGGACGGGCCCGGACGATCAACACGGAGAGAACGCCATGCGTGCAATAGTGCTGACGGAACCCAACGTCGTCGAGCTGCAGGACATCCCGGAGCCGACGGCGGACCAGGGCGAGGCTCTGGTGCGGGTCACAAGCTCGGGTATCTGCGGGACGGACCAGAAGATCCTGACCGGCGGAATCCCGGCGCCAAAGCCCATCGTCATGGGCCACGAGATGGTCGGCGAACTTCTCAACGGCACGGCCGACGCCAAGGCGGGCCAGCGCGTGCTGGTCGACCCCGTCTATCACTGCGGCACCTGCCATGCCTGTCTGCACAACCAGCAGCATGTCTGCACGCGCGGCGGACTGATCGGGCGCGACATCAACGGTGGCTTCGCGGACATGGTCGCTGTGCCGCCCGCCAACTGCTACCCGGTACCCGACGAAATCGCCGATCACGAGGTGCCGCTGATCCAGGTGCTGACCACCTGCATGCACGGACACCGGATGGCGAACATCTTCCCCGGCGATGTCGTGGTCGTGATCGGGTTGGGCGTGACGGGCCAGTTGCATGTCCAGCTCGCTAAGGCGCGCGGCGCCACGGTCATCGGCATCACCCGGTCCCAGTGGAAGCTCGATCTCGCCAGGTCCCTGGGCGCGGACTACACCTTTGCGCCGTCCGACGACATCAAGGAAAAGATTCAGGCCGTCAGCAAGGGCGATGGCGCCGACCTGGTGATCGAGTCCGTCGGCAAGGTGCTCACCCTAGGCCAGGCCTTCGACATGGTGCGAACCGGCGGCGCGATCATGCCCTTCGGCATCTACACCGAGACCAAGGCTGAACTGCCGTTCTACCAGTTCTACTTCAAGGAAATTCAGATCCTGAATGCCCGCGCTTCAAAGGGTCAGGACTTCGTGGCCTCGATGGACCTGGTCAAGCGCGGGGTGGTGAAGCTCGACCCGATCATCAGCGACCGCGAGCCGCTCGAGAATCTTGCCGGCGCGCTCGACATGCTGACGAGCGAGGCCGAGGGCCGCATGAAAATCATCATGGATCACTGAGCGAGCTCGGAAAGGGCTCACCCCGGAGAGCGCAACTCGCCCGGATGCATCATCGGCATCGGTTGCTTCTCGTTCACTTCCGGCTTCAGCCAGCGCACGATCCCCGCAACCCCGTCGACACCGACCGTGGAGCCATCGGGAATCTGCTGGGTCGCACCGGCAACGCCGAGCACCATCGGAATGCCGCGTTCGCGGCCGAGCGACGCCAGATGCGACGTGCTCCCGCCCAGTTCGGCGACGATGGCAGACACCCGCGGCAGAATGCCGACAAGAGCCGGCCCGGCAACGTTCGTGACCAGCACATCACCGTGGTTGAGGCGTGAAATCTCGCACTCGCAGTTGATCACGCAGGCCCGGCCGGAGCCCCAGCCCATGCCACCCGGATGGCCGCGCAGACCCGGACGCCCGCGCCAGACCTCATCAAGCACCACCGGTTCCTCGACATGCAGCGGACGCGCCTGGAGCATCTTGATACCGGCCGAATCCATGGCCCACTCGACTTCGACGGGAAGCCCCATCATCTCCTCCGCCACCTTCATGTAGCGGGCGAGTTCCTCCACCTGATCGGCGTTCAGGCACTGCTTTCGAGTGTCAGGTGCCGCAGCATGGTCATGATCGTGATGATGCTCATGGTCATGACCATGTTCGTGGTTATGTTCGTGACTGTGAGCCGCCGGCGGCGCCTGGTGCGTGTGGCAGTAGGCGCTGTGCTCGAATTCCTGTCCCGCGACCGCCTCGATGAGCTTCCCCTCGGGGGTCAGGTCGTAGCGGTCGGGCACGACCTCGCCCT
This sequence comes from Rhodospirillaceae bacterium, assembly GCA_038132575.1. Classification (GTDB taxonomy): domain Bacteria; phylum Pseudomonadota; class Alphaproteobacteria; order UBA6615; family UBA6615; genus UBA8079. Next base: position 102,943 of record JAYPRP010000001.1, on the reverse strand, counting down.
GGGCGAGCGCCTCGCCCAGGCCCCAGGTGGCGCTCACGGACATGCCGCCGTCGGCGGTCTGGCTCAACCCACCGCCCGAGGCCTCGGCCTCGACCAGCGGCTGCACCAGCACCGACATGGCGGTGTCGATCGCGCTGATTTCCTTGTCTTCCATGTAGCGCATGGCCTGGGGTGACCACAGCGCCCCCCAGCAGGCCCGGACCGCTGTCAAAAAGTCCTGCTCGCCCTCGATCCCGAGGAAGGTCTGGAACTGGCCTGCGAAGGACGAACCCTCTGTATCCTCCATCAGCGAGGACGAGCGCACCGCGAGCCGCATGCCCGGCTCGGCCATGAGTGTTCGGTAGGCGTCGAGCAGCTCGGCCTCAATCTTCGGCGCGATGGGTTCGGAGAAGAGACCGATGCGCACGTCTGCGATGGGGCCGCGCGATTCCACGAAGGGCAACGTCACCGCCTGCTCGGCCGCCTCGACCAGGCCAAGGGATTCGAGCTGGTGGAAATAGGCGTCCGCGCCGAGGACGAAACCGCCGGGCGTCGGCAGGCCCGCATGACCCAGCGCCGCCTGGTTCGCCGCCTTGGGCCCGAACCGCTCCGCATTCGTCGCCGCCTCGTCAGCCAGCGCCACCACGAACTTCGCCATTCTCGTCACCTTCGCCGTCCGGCCGACAAGCCGGGCCCCTCTAGAAGTTCGGCCGGACGATCATGCCGCCCGGCCGAACCCATTCAGATTGTCAAAGCTCCACTCGGAAGCTCGATGCCGCGAACTTAGTGCGGCATCGGGTCCACGACCGTGATCTGGTTCACCGGGAAGTTGGTGATGACCTCGGTCTCGTCCGCATGGACGATCTGCATCTCCTCGATGCGGACGCCGAACTTGAACGGGATGCCGTGCTGAGTCTCGAGCGCGAAGACCATGCCTTCCTGGATCTCGATCGGGTGATCGAGCGACCAGATGCGCGAGATGACCGGCGGATCGTACTGGGCAAGGCCCAAGCCGTGACCCCAGAGGTTCGCGGCCGCCTGATCCTCTTCCTCGTAGCCATAGGCTTCCTTCGCCGACGGCCACTTGAGCGCGATGTCGCGGGTTGTCGCTCCGACCTTAACCGCTTCCATCGACGACTGCAGCCAGTCGAGCGCCGTGGCGTAAACATCTTTCATCTCCTGTGTGGGCTCACGGCCAACACAGTAGGTTCGGTAGTAGCAGGACTTGTAACCGTTCCATGTCAGCGCCGCGAGATCCATGAATACGATGTCGCCCGGCTGAATGATTCGATCGCCGAAGTTACGCCAGTTCGGCCAGGTGTTTGGACCCGAGGAGACGATGACGTCCTCGACGTCCTCCATACCCGGGATGTCGTACAGGAACTTCATGATGTGTGCGGTCACCTGGTTCTCGGTGATGCCCGGCTTCAGGAACTTCATGCACTCCCAGTGGGCCGCGTCGCCGATGGCGCCAACTATGCGCGCGCATTCCTGCTCGTCTTGGTTCTTGACGGCGCGGGCCTCCATCATCGGCGACATGCCGTCGGCCCACTCAATGCCCTCTTCCTTAAAGTGGTTCATCATGTTGATGTCCACGAAGTCGACGCCAAGCTTCTCGCCCGCCACGCCGAAGCGCTTCATCTCTTCCTTGATGGCGTTGGTGAACTTGGTCACCTGCTGCTTCGAGGCACCGCCAGCGGCGCCCTTGATCCAAGCGTAGGAGTAGCGAATGTTCTCAGGCGGAATCCACGGCGCGTGACGCTCGACCTGCATGCCGATGTCGCCCTGCTCGAACAGGACCGGCGCGCCATCGCCGCATAGCAGCGCGTAGCGAAGGCCCGGCTTCAGGCGGTTCCAGCCCGGGGTCAGCGTGCCCGTGATGTAACGAACATTCTCGTCATACATGACCAGCATGGCACCCAGGCCAGCCTTTTTCATCATGTCGCGGGCGCGTTCGAGCCGATAATTGCGCAGGCGGTCCCAGTTGACCTTCTCCTGCCAATCGACCCCGGCAATGCCGAAATTCGCCGTACCGTATCGCATATTTCACTCCTCGCATTCGTTATGCGTAAAGGTTTTCAAACCAGGCGCCCTGATCCGCTGGTGGCCGAATGCGAACAATCGATGCGGGCGGACGAAAGCACTAATCGGCGCAGATCATATCCACAAACGGCACCTAGTCAAACATGGACCGGGCGAAAAGCGGCACATTTCATCGACAAAAAAGTCAATGAAAACAGTTATATTATAACATTTTTGTCGGTCGCTACTCTGCCGCCTCCGCAGGAACCTTGACCGGGTCGGTCGAGAAGTCGATCCCGCCACCGTCGGTGAGGTGCAGACGCGTCACCTTGCGCCAGTCATCGTCGTTGGTGTCGGGATAGTCGAGGCGGTAGTGCGCGCCACGGCTTTCCTCGCGTTCCAACGCTGCCGTGGCCAGGATCCGGCCGAGCAGCGCCAGGTTGCGGATCGAGAGCGCGCTCTCGATCTCCTCGCCCCGGCCCTTGCCGGTCTCGCGCGCCTCTTCCGACAGGCGCAGGTTCGGGAGGTCCTCGCTCTCGATACGCTCATATTCCTCGAGCGCCTCGCGCAGGGTCTTCTCCTCGCGGATCGGCCCCAGCTTCTCATGGGCGAGCATTCGGCAATGCATGCGCACATCGCCCTGGAACGGGCCCTTGGTCCGGTCCAGCAGGCCGGCGAGCCATTCGCGCTCGCTCTCGGGGATCACGTCGTCGCCCGCGGGCCGGATCGACACCGGTTCGTTGTTCACGATTTCCGCCGCTTTCCGGCCGGCCCGGCGGCCGAAAGCCAGCGATGCCGCCAGCGCCGACCCGCCGATGCGGTTGCCGCCATGGATGCCGCCGGCCGTCTCGCCCGCGGCGAACAGGCCCGGGATCGAGCTCTGGCCGTAGGTGTCGACGTCGAGGCCGCCCAGCCATGTGTGGCTGCCCGGCGCCACCTCGAGCGGCGTCTTGGTAATATCGATACCGCGATGCAGGCAGGTCTTGTAAACGTGCGGGATCTGCTTCTGGATCGTCTCGATCGGGATCGCCGTCGCATCCATGAAGATGCCGCCGGTCGATCCGGCTCGGCCCGCATGAATTTCCTTGGCCATCGCCAGGATGACCTCAGAGCGCGACGACTTCTCGGCCGTGTCGGGGAAATAGCGCTTCAGGAACTCCTCGCCGTCTTCGTTGCGGAAGACCGCGCCGGCATTGATGAAGCCGGTCGGATGCGGGGCGAAGCCGAACAGCTCCTCCGGCGAGCAGCACATGGCCTGGAAGTCGATCATCTCGATCCCCAGCAGGTCCGCACCCGCCCGGAAGCCCATGACATAGCCGTCACCGGTCACCTGCGGCGGGTTGTCGTTGACGTAGAACAGGCCACTACCGCCGCCGGTCGCCAGGATCACCTGTTGCGCGGTGTAGGTGACGAGCTTGGCGTTGCGGTAGTCGACGCCCCATGCACCAACAACGCGCCCATCCTGTTTCACCAAATCGACAATCGCCGTCAGCGAATGCTTCTCGACCCGATCGTCGCCGCGCAGGCGCTTGGACAGCACCTTCGTCACCATGTTGCCGGTGGTGTCGTAGTGGTGGCACGCGCGCGGATGTGTGTGGTTGGGGAACATCTTGAGGTCGAGCTCTCCGTCCTCGCCACGGATGAACTCCGCGCCCCACTCTTCGAGGTCCTTCACGATCTGGACGATATCCTCGCACCAGGCGCGCGCCATCTCGGGATCGATCAACTCGCCACCATATTTGAGGATGTCGGCGAGGTGCAGTTCGGGGCTGTCATCCTTGCCCATGGCCGCCGCGAAGCCGCCACGCGCCACAGTTGTCGTGCCGCTCGTCGCGCGGCCCTTGGTGACCTGGATGGTCTTGACGCCCGCGACGGCGCACTCGAACGCAGCCATTGTCGCGGCTGCGCCGCCGCCGACGATCAGGACGTCGGTCTCGTAATTCTCAACTTCAATGGAAAGACTCATCACGCTGCTCCGGATGTACGGGTTCCGCCCTTCGCGGATCCCATGAGTTCAAGGAAGGCGGCAACGCATGCGTCGGCGAAGGCCGCCTCGTTAATATGGTGGGGAAGTTCCTCGACCGCGCCGTGCGTCAGGTTCGCGGTCAGCGTAGCGGTGAACGCCGCATCGGTCTCGGGCTGCGCCCAAGGTCCGAGCTCGTTCTCGGACAGATCATGCGTCTTGCGCTTGGTGTGCTCGCTGTATCCCTCGGATGGAACAAGCACCCGGACCGGCCCGGTCGCGGCATTGAGCCGCTCGGCAAACGCGCGGCCGAGTTCGTCCATTTCCGCGCCGTTGGTACGCATGAGAAGGTTCTGCGCGTTGTACTGAAAGAACTCGCGATCACGGAACTGCTCGGGCACCTGCCCGGCCCAGAAGTTCGAATGGTCGATCGCGCCCGGTACCACGACCTGCGGCAGCCCCATTGCCCCGGCCCCCGTCAGGCGTTCGCCGCCTGCATCGTAAACACCACCGACGACGAAATCGGCCAGCTCGTGGGTCGTGATGTCGAGTACGCCGGCCAATTCCCCCTCGCGCGCCAAGCGCTCAAGCGCCCGTCCCCCGATCCCCGATGCATGAAACAGGATGACTTCATAGCCCTCCGCTTCCAGCAGCGCCTGGGCGCGGTCGACGCAACCCGCCGTGCCACCGAAGGACGAAATTGCGACTAGCGGCGGATGATCCTGCGTCTCCCCGGCCTTCTTTGCTCGGTTTGTCGCAGCGGCCGCCACACCGACCGCGGCATTCTCTATCGCCGCCTTGGTAATGCGGTTGACCGCCACGTCGCCGATCGACGCATGCATCGCGATATCCGCCTCGGCCACGTACCACTGCACGGCAGCCGTCGCGGCAACCGCGCTGACCATCGCCTTGGGCACCAGATAGGGAAGTGCACGCATGATCGCGCACGCCATGGTCGTGCCGTTCGCGCCGCCCAGACCGATCGCACCGTCGAGCGCACCTTCGTCGAAGCGGCCGCGCACGACGTTGATCGCGCCCTCGATCATCGCGTCCGACGCGGCGCGCCGGTCCATCTTCGCCAGCGCGTCCCAGCCGTTCCCGCCGGCCTCGGCGACATCGCCGCCGGTCATGTCGGCGCCCTCGCTGTCGTGCGGCATCAGAGAAAGATCGACGATCCAGGGCGTGGCGCCGGTCCGTGTCAGGCAAGCCGCGACGAACAGGGCTTCTTCGGCCTTGGTGTCCATCGTCACCAGGATGGCGATCGTCGGTTTCGCGTCGGACATTGCCAGATGTCTCTTCCCTGTTTCGAATCCGCAGCGGGTTTACCACACGGTGCCCGCGCAATCGCGGCGCAGAACCACCAAAAACTTGTTCTGATTTTTCCCAGACTGCGCGATCTCGCGCCGATGGTATCGGATCGGAACACGACCTGCACCATGCGCCGTCTATGTGCCTTCTGATAGTGTGAGGGCCTGAACAAGCAAGGGATTATACATGTCCGTTTACGTTCAACCGCGACGTAGCTTCATTTTTTCTCCCGGCACCAACCCGTCGATGTTCGGCAAGGCGCTCGTATCGGGCGCGGATATCGTTTGCGTGGAGCTGGAGGACGGTGTCGCACCCCACGACAAGGATGCGGCGCGTGCCAACATGCTGGACATCTTCGCCGCAGACGTGCCAGCCGGCACCCGCTCGGATGACGGGGTCGAGCGCATCGTTCGCGTGAACGAGCTCAGCAGCACATTCGGACAGGCGGACCTGGCCGCGATCTACGATGCGGCGACCCCCCCGCCGGCGCTCATGCTGCCGAAGGTGAACACCGCCGAGGAAGTCCGAGGGGTCTCGGACCGACTCGATGCGCTCGGCCTACCGATCCGGCTACAGATCATCATCGAGACCAACCACGGGCTCGAGGCGGCCTACGACATCGCGCAATCGAGCAACCGCATCGATTCCCTGCTGTTCGGCGGCGTCGATCTCGCCGCAGACCTGCGCTGCGACTATGCGTGGGAGCCACTGCTCTATGCCCGCTCGCGCGTGGTCCACGCCGCCGCTGCGGCCGGCATCGATGCGATCGATGTGCCCTGGCTCGACCTAAACGATCTCGATGGTCTTCGGCGGGAGGCGGAGGCGAGTGCGCGTCTCGGCTTCACGGGCAAAGGCGCGATCCATCCGAACCAAATTCCGCTGATCAACGAAATCTTCTCGCCAAACGCGGACGAGATCGCCCACGCCCGGAAGATCGTGGCCGCCTTCGCCGAGGCGAATACGGGCCTTGTGGTCGTTGAAGGCAAGCTGATCGAAAGGCCGGTGCTGCGCACCATGGAACGCATCATCGCGATCGCCGAGCGGACCGCGGCGCGCGAGGCCTAGCGCGTTCGCGGCGGCATACCGAGCCGCTCACGCGCGGTGCCCAGGACCCGCTCGAAGGACCGTGCGATGGCGATGGCGCGAGCATCCGCGCCGCCCGCAGCCGTGATCTGCAGTCCCACCGGCATGCCCGCGGCGTCGAGGGCCACCGGGATCGTCACCGCGCTCATGGCCAACAGATTCGCAACCGTCGTATTCCGCGCGGCCATGAGATTTGCGGCCATATAGGACTTCGGTTCCTTCACATCGGCGATCTTCGGCGGCGTGATCGGGACGGTGGGGCCGACCACCGCATGCACATCGGCAATCGCGGCATGAGCAGCCCTGGACAGCGCGTCCATGCGGCGAATTCGACCCTGATAGTCCGCGGCCGTCATCGCGGCCATCTTGTCGAAGCGCGACCCGACCATCGGGTCGATATCGGCGAGAAAGTCCGGCAGCACGTCGCGCATGAAGCTCGCAAACTCGAAGGCGGAGAGACCGCCAGTGCGGAAGATCGCGTCCACCTCGTCGAGATCGGGAATTTCGACGCGAACCAACCGCGCGCCCGACGCCTCGAGTTCGGCCAACGCGTCCCGGACACCCTCTGCGATCCCCGGGTCGCAGGCATCGAAGAAGGTTTCGCAGACACCGATCCGGAAGTCGCCCGCCTGGGCGGCCTCGACGTCGGCCATGAACCCATCGGGATCGCTGCTCGCCTCGAGATCGATGACGGAGAAAGCCAGCGCGCCGTCCGCGACGGAACGGGCCAGCACACCCGGCGTGTCGAGCGTGGGACTCAGCGGTGAGATACCCTCGATCGACCAGCGCCCCTGGGTGGTCTTGATCCCCACGGTGCCCGTCATGCTCGCCGGCATCCGGACAGATCCCGCGGTATCCGTGCCGAGGGCGAGGGCCGCCGAACCTTCCCACAGGCTGACGCCCGCGCCGGCGCTGGAGCCGCCCGGCGCGCGATGCGCGTCCGAGTCCCACGGGTTGCACGGCGTTCCCCAGTGAGGATTGGTGCCCAGCGCGCCGAACGCGAACTGGACCGTGTGGGTTTTCCCCGAGAAGACAGCAAGCTGCCCGCGCAGCGCGCGGATGACCGGCCCCTCGTGGCGCCATTCCGGCGGCAGCTCGCGCGGCGATCCGGCGAAGGTCGGATAGCCGCGCACGCCGAACAGATCCTTCACCGAAACCGGGATACCCTGAAGTGGGCCAAGGTCGATCCCGGCAGCAAGCGCATCGTCGGCGACCCTGGCCTCGGCGCGGAACCGGTCGGGTTCCCAAGTCTTGTACGCGGCGAGCGCGGCATCGCGCGCCTCGTGGTTGGCAATCGCCGCCTCGGCCAGTTCGGCGGACGAGGTCGCCCCGTCCCGGATTGCGCGCGCGAGCTCGGCCACGCTCGCGGTTTCCCATCGGTCCGTCATGCTGATCCCCTCACCCCAACAAGGCCGTCTCCGCAGCCGAGGCCCAATCCTTTCGGGCATCGGGTTGGGCGTCAACCATGCAGCCTGAAGCTCGTCATATCCGGCACAGAAGTATATTTCCCTCCTATCTCGCCGCGCGGTCCCGTTTCTGTCTATGGTGCGCGCAACGAGACATCTGATTTCCTTTGGGGGGAAGAGAGACCATGCCGGCCGACGCGAACACCATGCAGCGATTCACACGCGACCAGATCGAGGCCTTCATGACCCGGTGCTTTGTCGCCAGTGGGATGCCGGACGCGGACGCCGCGACGGTGGCCAACCTCATGGCCGAGGGCGACATGCTCGGCAAGGACTCCCACGGAATCTTCCGTCTGCCCGGTTATATCGGCCGGCTCAAGGCCGGCGGTTTCAACCCGACCCCCGATATCAAGATCGCCCAGGAGCGCACGGCGATGGCCCTGGTTGACGGCGACAACGCGATGGGCCACCTGGTGGTCAACCGCGCCGCCGACATCGCCATCGAGAAGGCGAGGCAAACCGGCGTCGCGTGGGTCGGCATGCGCCATTCGAACCATGCCGGCGCGGCGGGGGTCTATTCGAACAAGGCGCTCGCGCACGACATGATCGGCCTCTACGTCGCGGTCGGCAGCGCCAACCACCTGCCGCCCTGGGGCGGCACCGAGATGCTGCTCTCGACCAATCCCATCGCAGTGTCGGTGCCGGCCGACAAGGAAGACTCCATCGTTCTCGACATGGCGACGACGGTGACGTCCTACGGCAAGGTCAAGGTCTATGCCCAGCGCGGGATCGAGATGCCGGAAGGCTGGATGGTCGGCCCGGACGGCGGCCCGCTGACGGACGCCAGCAAGGCCGACACGGGGTACCTGCTACCGATCGGCGGCGCCAAGGGATACGGCCTGGCGCTGATCTTCGGGATTCTGGCCGGCACCCTCAACGGCGCGCATTTCGGCAAGAGCGTGGTCGACATGAACGCAGACGCGTCCAGCGCGACCAACACGGGCCAGTTCTACCTCGCGGTCGATATCGCCGCCTTCATGGACGTGGCCGAGTTCAAGAAGCAGGTGGATGCGGTCATCTCCGAGATGCATGGCTCGCCGACCCTGCCGGGCGTCGAACGGGTGCGGCTGCCGGGCGAAGGCACCCATGCCGCCTACGCCGACCGCACCGCCAACGGCATCCCGCTGCCGGACCCGTTGCTCGAGAACCTCGCCAGGGTCGCGGACGATCTGTCGGTCGAGGGGCTGAGCTGATTTCGGGCCACCGGTCCGACATGCCCCCCGCCAGGTCTGAACCCGAATGACTGCAGATCCCGGTTCCGGACCCCAGGCACCACTCCTGCGCGCCGTCGCTTGGATGACCGGCACCCTTCTGTCGTTCACGCTCATGGCCGTAGCCGTGCGCGAACTTTCGGGCGAGATTCACAGCTTCCAGATGATGCTGTTCCGAAGCATCAGCTCGCTCGTAATCCTCGCGCCCTTCATCGTGACCATGGGCGCCGCGATCTGGCGGACGGACAGCCTGAAACTCCAGTTCGGGCGCAACACGGTGCATTTCGCGGCCCAGCTCGGGTGGATCACGGGCATCGCCCTGCTGCCGCTGGCCGAGGTCTTCGCCATCGAGTTCACCGCACCCATATGGTCAACCGTCCTGGCGGTGCTGTTCCTCGGCGAACGCCTCAACCGGGGGCGGATCGTGGCGGTTATTCTGGGCTTTCTCGGCATTCTCGTCATCCTGCGGCCGGGAATCGCAGTCATCGACGACGGTGCGTTCGCGGTCCTCGCCGCCGCTATCGGCTTCGCGATGACCATCACCTTCACGAAGTATATGACGCGCACCGACCAGGTCATCACGATCCTAGTCTACATGTCGGCGATCCAGCTGCCCATGGGCCTGGCACTCTCCGCCTTCGTCTGGATTACGCCGGACTGGCTCCAACTCTTCTGGCTGTTCATCGTCGGTGCCACTGGCCTGTCGGCCCATTTCTGCACCGCCAAGGCGCTGTCGATCGCCGACCAGACCATCGTTGTTCCCATGGACTTCATGCGCCTGCCGCTGATCATCGCCGTGGGCTTTGTGCTCTACAGCGAGGCAGTCGAGATCGCGGTCCTCATCGGCGCGCTGATGATCTTCGCGGGCAACTACTATTCGATACGCCTGGAACAACGTCGGCGGCGGCGAACCGGGGCATAATCAGCCACTGATCCGGATCGATCCCGGAACGAACCGTTCCGCGCGGAGAGAAACGCCGCGACCCGGAAACACTCAGCGTAAGCGTACGACCCGGAACGTCCGTAGCACTCCGTCATGCTTGGTGATCGAGACATAACGCCCTAGACCAGGTGTGCCGGTCGAGCTTGAACAGGGGTTTATCCTCTTCGGCAGGTTCATCGTCGTAGTGGAACGCCCATCCGCGCCCGCGATGGACGAGATAGCCAAGCTCGTCGGGTTCGTTGTGCCAAAAACGACGCACCGTGCACTCGTCGCGCACATCGTGCTACTCATCTCTGTCCAGACGGGGCATCCGTAAGCGGGGTGCGAAACTCGTAACCGCGCTCCGCACTCCCGTCCGGGAAATCACTATCGCGTTCCAGTTCAAGGCGGATATGGCACAGGGCCATGGGACAAACTCCTCCGCGGTTGGAATCAGGTTCGTCAATGAGTCTGGTCCGCCCGCGTCTTCGACGCGTTGACGCACATCAATGGTCGGGCAGGAAAATGGAAACTCAGGCCGCCTCGGCGGCATCGCGCACCGCATCCATGTCCGGAAAAACCACATGGTGCGGGTTGGGCAGCTCGATAAGCCCTTCGTCGCGTAGCGCCGTGAAGGTGCGGCTGAAGGTCTCGAAATGTCCTGCCTCGGGGACAGCCAGGATCGGCGCCCCACGCGCGAGCGAGGCCTCACCAGTCAGCCACCCCTAATCCCCGGTGCCATGCTGGGTCAGGACGAACATGTCCGTCACAGGTGCAGTCCGTTGAAGGCTCTGGACGATATTGTCGGTGCGACCCTGCCAGTCGAAGGACTAAACACCTCCCGTGCGACAGGCGTCCGTGAACGTCTCACGCAACGCTGCCGCCTCGCGTTCCGCTTCCTCCTAATAGGTGTCCAGCAGGTCATTCGGCAGCGGGATCGCGGCATCGACGGGAATGTTGAGCGGCGGCACCAGGAGCATCCCGGTTAGATGGGCGTCATGATCTGCCGCCAGCCGGATTGCAACTTCCAGCGTCTCCGGGTTGCGATCGTCGCCGCGCAAGAGGCCAACGCAAATAGATCGATAGGTCATTTCGGGGCTCCTTCATGATTTCGCCCCATGGTCGCGGGAGGCCCGACGCAGAGCATTGATCCGTCTCAATTTTTGCCAAGAAAAAAGGGGCGGTGCCAAGGCACCGCCCCGGGTCGGTCCAATGATGGATAACGCCGGTATCAGGCGGCGTCCGTGCCTGCGGTGAACCGCATACCGCGCTCCTCGAACAGCGACACCACCTCATCACCATAGCCGGAGAGCTTCTCCGCGATCGCCGGGGTGAACGCGATATCCTGCATGTCATGCACGCCGCCGCTGATAACCACCTGCAGAATGCCCTCGTCGTCACCGATGTTGCGGAACGCACGGCACACGCCTGGCGGCACGGAGATCGTGTCGAACTCCTCGAGCTCGATCCGCTCGCCGCCATCGTCGTTCCACGTCACCTCGAAGCGGCCGCGCAGAACCGTAAAGGTCTCGTAGGTCTGTTGATGGTTGTGCAATTCCGGTCCCGTGCCCGGCGGGCACACGGCGTGGGTCATCGTGATGCCGCCCGCGCCCTGGATCGGCGCGCCCTGATTGACCGGCGTGTCGGCAGTGTCGGCCAGCCCGATCACCGAGAGAAGCTCGCGGGCGTAGATGACATCCTTCGCTTCCTGGGGAATGTCGAGGCTTTCTGCGGCGCGCAGCGGCTTCAGCTCCGTGAAGCGGGACACGCGGTCCTTCATATCGTCCTGGGATATCGTGATCGTTTTCATCGCGACCTCCTGTTCGTTGGTTGTTCCGCCGGCAAAGTATGCCACGGCCGATTGCGGGACCGCGACCGGAATCGCGGAACGGCTTTCCTCACGCGGCGCCGGAAAGCCCGGTGCTGCCGTAGAGCCACGCCAGCCGGTCGTAGCACTCCTCGGTACTCATCCCGCGCAGGATCGCGTTCCGCACCCGCGCATGCATCCCCTCGGCGTGGTTCACGTGATCCCCGATCGCCCGCGCGCCGAGCTGCACCCGCGCGGTGCGTACGAGCCGCTGGTCCTGGTAGGCGACCAGTCCGGCCGCGAGATCATCGCGGTGCCTGTCGAGGCTGTGAGACAGGCAGACCGCGTCCTCCATCGCCATGCACGCACCTTGCGCATAGTACTGCATCATCGGATGCGCGGCATCGCCGAGCAGCGCGACCCGGCCATCGACCCAGTTTTCCACCGGGTCGCGGTCGCACAGCACCCAAAGCCGCCAGTCGTTGCCGATCTCGATGATCTGCCGCGCGCTCTCGTGGATGTGGGCAAAGCCCTTGCGCACCTCGTCCTTCAGGACCGGCTGGCCGGCAACCGGCTCGGGCGCGTCGTTGTGGTAGGTCACGACCAGATTGAAGTACTTCCAGTCCGACAGGGGGTAGTGGACGATGTGGCACTTCGGTCCGGCCCAGAGGGTCGCCGCGTTCCAGCGCAGGTCCTCGGGCATCTTGTCCAGCGGGATGACGGAGCGGTAGGTCGAGTGACCCGAAACGCGCGGTGCCCCGTCCCCGACGACACTGCGCCGGATGTTCGACCACAGGCCGTCCGCCCCGATGAGCACCGCCCCATTAACCCGTTCACCGTTTGCGAGCGACACGGACACCCCGTCGTCCTCGTGTGCGTAGGTTTCAGCCTCGGCATTGACCCGCAGGTCCACGTTCGCGCGCTCCCGGCAGGCGTCCAGGAGAACACCATGCAGGTCCGCGCGATGGATCACCGCGTAGGGATTGCCGAACCGTTCGCGGAACGGCTCGTCGAGCCGGATATGGATGATTTCCTCGCCATCGACCGCATCCATGAGGCGCAGCATATCGACATAGACCGCCTTCGCGCGGGCCGCCGCGCCGACACCAAAATAGTCGAGCGCATGAAAGGCGTTCGGCCCGAGCTGGATACCGGCGCCGATCTCGCCGAACTCCGAGGCCTTCTCGAGGACAACAACGTCGAAACCCTTGAGCGAGAGGCCAAGCGCGGCCGACAGCCCGCCGATTCCGCCACCGGCAATCACAATTGTCGGGTCTGCCATCGCCTTGATCCGCGATACCGCGCTGCGCGCGCCGTGCTGTCTCGACCATGCGCCGACAGACGGAAAATGGAGCGGGTGACCGGGATCGAACCGGCGACATTCAGCTTGGGAAGCTGACGTTCTACCACTGAACTACACCCGCCTTTGAAGGTCGAATCTATAGTCAACGCCCCCCGGCCGCGCAACCGCAGCGGCGCGGCGACAATGTGACGCCCCCGCAGGCTGGACTTTTGTGCCGGCATGTAGCCAAATCCCCCCGATTGTTCATGTTGCAACGCACCGTCAATCGGTGCCGGGCCGCTTTTGGCAGGATCAGATGTACGAACAGATCCACGATCAGATGTACAACCAGACGACCAAGGACATCTCGGTTACGGTGACACCGGTTTTCCTCGAGGACCAGTCCGAGCCGGACGAGGATCATTTCGTGTGGGCCTACCAGGTGCGGATCGAGAATTGTGGCCCGGACACGGTGCAGCTTCGCTCGCGCTACTGGCACATCACCGACGCCAACGGGCTCGTTCAGGAAGTCCGGGGGGCCGGCGTTGTCGGCGAGCAGCCCGTGCTGGAGCCGGGCGAGAGCTTCGAGTACACGAGCGGCACGCCGCTCGCGACGCCATCGGGGATCATGGTCGGCTCCTACCAGATGCAGACCGACGACGGTGACCTGATCGAGGTCGACATCCCGGCCTTCTCACTCGACAGCCCGCATCAAATCGTCCGCCCGAACTGACCGGCGCCGCGCCGGGTGCGCGGCCGGAAAAACGGAAACGAGCATGCCAGACGATACGCCAGACAAACCCGCGTCGGTGCCGGACCGCACGGAGGCCGAGGAGGCCGTCCGCACGCTCTTGCGCTGGGCCGGCGACGATCCCACGCGCGAGGGACTGGTCGATACGCCGGCGCGCGTGGCGCGCGCGTTCGAAGAGTTCTTCGCCGGTTACCGCGAGGACCCTCTGGAACACCTGGAGCGCACCTTCGAGGAGGTCGAGGGCTATGACGAGATGGTCGTGCTGCGCGATATCCGCATGGAATCGTACTGCGAACACCATCTCGCGCCGATCCTCGGCAAGGTCCATATCGGCTACCTGCCCGAGCGCCGCGTCGTCGGCATCAGCAAGCTGGCGCGGGTTGCCGAGGCCTATGCCAAGCGCCTCCAGATCCAGGAGAAGCTGACCGCGCAGATCGCCAACTGCATCGACGAGGTGCTGCGTCCGAAGGGAGTCGCGGTTGTCATCGAGGCCGAGCACCAGTGCATGACGACACGCGGCGTCCACAAGCCCGGCGTGGTCATGGTCACAAGCCGGATGCTGGGCGCGTTCCGGGAATCCTCGGACACACGGCGCGAGTTCCTGTCGTTCATCGGAAATGTCACGCCGGGCGCTTCCGTCTGAGCCGCCTCCGGCGCTGGACAGCCCGCCGATTTTCGCCAATCATTCCCCGCACGCCGCCCGTCGAGGAACCTGCACACGGGCACGAACCGGGCCACGAGAGATCCATTTGCTAGATTTCCGCCCCATCCTCTTCATCCTGGGCATCCTGCTCACGACATTGTCCATCGCCATGTTCCTGCCGGCGCTGGTCGATGCGGCGAGCGGCAATGCCGACTGGCAGGTCTTCCTCGCCTCGGCCGGGCTGACGCTGTTTATCGGCGTTTCCCTGATCCTGACCATGCGCGGCGGCGACATGAAGATCGGGATTCGCGAGGCCTTCGTCCTGACCACGGTCAGCTGGCTCGGGTTGACTGTGTTCGCAGCGCTGCCCTTTGCCTTCGCGGCGCTGAATCTGAGTTTCGCCGATGCCTTCTTCGAGGCCATGTCCGGAATCACGACGACGGGCTCGACCGTCATCATCGGGCTCGATTCCGCGCCCCCGGGCATTCTCCTGTGGCGCGCCCTGCTCCAGTGGCTCGGCGGGATCGGTATCATCGTCATGGCCATCGCGGTCCTGCCGATGCTGCAGGTCGGCGGCATGCAGATCTTCCGCCTCGAAAGCTCCGATACGTCGGAGAAGGTATTGCCGCGCGCAGCCCAGACCTCGACCGCGATCGGCTCGATCTATCTGGCGCTCACCCTCGTCTGCGCGTTGGGCTACTGGCTCGCCGGAATGCCGGGCTTCGACGCGATCGCCCACGCGATGACCACGATCGCCACGGGCGGCTTCTCGACCTCGGACAACAGCATCGGCATCTTCGACAACGCGGCCGTCGACATCATCGCCATCGTCTTCATGATCGTCGGCTCCCTGCCCTTCGTACTCTACCTGCAGGCCGCACGCGGCCGGCCAGGCGGCCTGCTGCGCGACTCCCAGGTGCGCTGGTTCCTCGCGATCGTTCTCGCCATCATGGCGATCATCAGTGCCAGCCTCTACGTCTCCCAGGAGATGCCGCTCGGGATGGCGATCCGCTCGGCCGCCTTCAACGGCGCCTCGATCGTGACGGGAACCGGCTACGCCACCGCCGCGTTCGACAACTGGGGCAGCTTCGCGCTGATCATCTTCTTCATCATCATGTTCATCGGCGGCTGCGCGGGCTCGACGACATGCGGGATCAAGATATTCCGCTTCCAGGTGCTCTATGCCATCGCGACCATCCAGGTGAAGCGCCTGCTGCAGCCCCACGGCGTGTTCATCCCGCATTACAACCGCAACCCGATCACCCAGGAAATCGCCCTGTCGGTCCTCGGCTTCGTGTTCTTCTACATTCTGGTCTTCGTTCTCCTGGCGCTGGGCCTGAGCATGCTCGGGCTCGATTTCCTGACCAGCCTCTCCGGCGCGGCGACCGCGATCTCGAACGTCGGCCCCGGCCTCGGCCCGGTCATCGGCCCGGCCGGCACCTTCGCGGACCTGCCTGACGCGGCCAAGTGGATGCTCTCGGCCGGCATGCTCCTGGGGCGTCTCGAACTGTTCACCGTGCTGGTCATCCTCACGCCCGCCTTCTGGAGGAACTGAGAATGGGCACCGCCCCCGACCGCGCAATCGAGATCCTGGCGCAGCTGGTCGGCTTCGATACGACCTCCCACCACTCGAACCTCGACCTGATCGCCTTCGTCGAGGATTTTCTCGCGCGCCACGGGATCGAGTCCCGGCGCATCGAGAGCGATGACGGCGCCAAGTCCAACCTGCTCGCCACGATCGGGCCCATGCGCGCGGGCGGCATCGTGCTGTCCGGCCATACCGACGTGGTGCCTGTCACTGGCCAGGACTGGACGAGCGATCCGTTTGAACTCACCGCCCGCACCGTCAACGGCGAGGCCCGGCAGTATGGCCGGGGTGCGGCCGACATGAAGGGTTTCATCGCCGCCGTCCTCGACAAGGTGCCGGCGATGGCCACCGCGGATCTGAAGACCCCCGTGCATATCGCGCTTTCGTATGACGAGGAAGTCGGTTGCCTGGGTGTCGGTCGCATGATCGCCCAGCTGGGCGCTGCGGTGCCGATGCCGGCGGTAGCGATTGTCGGAGAACCGACCAGCATGCAGATCGTCAACGCGCACAAGGGCATCCGCGGCTTCCAGGCGGTCTTCACCGGTGTCGCCGCCCATTCGAGCGCACCGCATCTCGGCGCGAACGCCATCGGGTTCGCCGGTGAGTTCATTGCCTTCCTCACATCGCTGGCGGCCGATATCGCCGCCGAACCGGACGAGGAGAGCGGCTTCGAGCCCCCCTGGACGACCTTCAACATCGGCCAGATCGAGGGTGGCGAGGCCCTCAACATCATTCCGGAGCACTGCGCCGTCGCATGGGAGTTCCGTCCATTGCCGGATACGGACGCCGACGGAATCGAGGACCGGGTGCGCGCCTATCTGGACACGGAACTTCGACCCCGGATGAAGGCGGCCCATGCCGATGCCGATGTCGTGCTGACGCCGCTTCCCGCGGTCCCGGCGTTGCAGGCGGATCCGGACTCCGCCGCTGAACGCCTGGTACGCCACCTCACCGGCGCGAACACCACGCAGACCGTCGCCTATGTCGCGGAGGCCAGCCAGTTCCAGCTGCACGGCATTCCGGCCGTGCTGTGCGGACCGGGGGATATCGCCCAGGCGCATCAGCCCGACGAATGGATCGCCGACAGCGAGATGGCCGCATGTGCGGCGTTTCTCGACCGGTTGATCGACTGGTGTGCGTCGGGGGCGCCGGTCCCCTAGACGCGCGGCAAAGCGTTAAAGGAGGAACGGCTTCAGAAAGTCGCGAATCGCGGAGTCGAGCTCGCCGTTGATATCCGTGACGAGTTCCTCGGTCATCTGAAACCAGATTTTCTCACGCTCGTTCAACGACAGGCCCTCGAGGACGGTGCGGCTGCGCATTGCATCCGCGCTGACTTCTCCACTTCGACGACCGCCGCCGCCCTCGACGGTGATCCTCACCTTCAGCACCGCGTCATAACGTTCGGACCGGTCCTTCGTCACCACACCGCGCACACCGGTCGTGCGTTCCAGCGGCGTCTCGATCACCCCGGCGTCCAAGATCGTGAAAACGATGCGCCCCCCGTTCCCCACCGGCACCAGACGGTCCGCAGCCCAGCGCCGGGCCGCGGCAGCGGGCGAAACCGGCATCAGATGCTCGACATTGGGCGCCGAAAGGCTCGGCTTGAAAGCGTCAACGATCTCGAGCGTCGCGGCATCGAGACGGATCGGGGACAGATGAGTGAACGTGATCTCAGGATACTCGGGCGCCGGCGACGGCGCGGTGCAGGCGACAAGGACCAGCCCCGACATTCCCGCAAGTGCGGCGCGGCGATTGAATCGATGCATGAAATCCCCCCGGGAAGGTTCCGAATCCGTTGCGACTGACCTGATCAGATAGCCACCGATTCGGGCGAATTCATGACAGCTTCACGCCTCGTCTCGCGCATCGACCGCCTCCGGCGTGAACCGATAGGTCTCGTTGCAGAACTCGCATGTCACCTCGAGCATCCCGTCGACGACGAGGTCATCCAGATCCTCGCGCGGCAGCTGAACAAGCACATTGAACACCCGGTCGGCCGAACATCGGCAGCCGCGCATCACCGGCCGTGGATCGGTGACGCGCACACCCACCTCGTGGAACAGGCGGAACAGATATCGCTGGGCGCTCAGGGCGGGATCGAGCAGCTCGTCCTCGGTGCCGGTTGCCATCAGCATCATGACGCGCCGCCAGGTATCGTCGCCGTCGTCCGAAGGGAGCTGCACATTGGGATCGTCCGCGATCCGCTGCACCATGATCCCGCCGGCACGCCACGTCCCGCCCGGTCCCGTGCGTCCCGCGGACAGGCTGATCGCCGCGTCCATCTGCTGGGATTGGCGGAAGTAATGTTGCGCGCATTCCGCGAGCGTGCTGCCGGTGATCTCGACCATACCCTGGTACCGGTCCGTGTGCGGACCCTGATCGACGGTCAATGCAAAATATCCCGAGCCAAGCAAGCCCGTCTCCGCATCATTCTGTTCCAGCGCATCCGTGTCATATTTCGCATAACCGCGCACCAGGTAACGCTCTGCATCGTCCTTGGTCTGCACATCCGCGAGCAGCAGGGACACCGGACCGTCGCCCTGGATCTGGAGGGTGAAAATGCCATCAAACTTGAGCGCACCCGCCAGGGTCGCACTCAGGGCGATGGCTTCTCCAAGCAGGTGCGCGACGGGCTCGGGATAGTCGTGCCGGCGCAGGACATCGTCCACCGCCTCGCCCAGCCGCGCGAGCCGTCCACTCAAGCGAGCCTCGCCGTCTTTCGCGGACTCGAGCTGAAACGGCTGGATCAGGTCGTCAACCGGCCGGCGCGCACCGCCGCGTTCCGGCCCCGCACCGGCATCAGGCAAAAGCTGCACTCCCGCGCAGGCACCAGAGGAGAATCCCCTTCTGGGCGTGCAAGCGGTTTCCGGCCTCCGTCCAGACGACGGACTGGGGACCGTCCACGACCTCGGCCGTCGCCTCGTCGCCACGATAGACCGGCAGGCAGTGCATGAAGACTGCATCGTCGGCGGCATGCGCCATCAGGGCCGCGTCGACGCGATAGGGCGTCAACAGCGCGCGGCGCCGGTCTGCTTGCTTGTCACCCATAGACACCCAGGTGTCGGTCACGACGCAATCAGCGCCCGTCACCGCCGCGACAGGATCGTCCCCGACAGAGATTTTGCCGCCGTTCGCCGCCGCCCAGTCGAGGATATCCTGCGGTGGACGCAGTTCCGCCGGCGCCGCAACTCGGAACTCGAACCCGAACTGGACCGCGGCATGAATCCAGGAATTTGCGACATTGTTGCTATCGCCGCTCCAGGCCACGACCCGGCCCGCGATCGGCCCCACCTCTTCCTCGAAGGTCATGATGTCGGCCATGATCTGGCAGGGATGCGACCGGTCGGTCAGTCCGTTGATTACCGGAACCGAGGCGGCATCGACCATCTCTTCCAAATTCGCGACCGACGAGGTCCGAAACATGATGACGTCGACATACTCCGACAGGATGCGCGCGGTGTCCGCGATGGTCTCGCCCCGGCCCAGCTGCGAGCCGTCCGGCTCAAGGCTGACGACCCTGCCACCCAGGGTCTGCATCGCAACGTCGAAGGACACCCGGGTGCGCGTACTCGGCTTCTCGAACACCATCGCGAGGGTATGGTCCGCAAGCAGCTGCGGCCGCGCACCGCCGGCCTTCATCCGCGCGCTGACGTCAATGATGCTGCGCAGGGTCGCGGCGTCGATCCGATCGAGATCAAGGAAGTTATGCTGCTCAGCCATCGGCTGCATTGGCAAGGGTCTGGCAGGCCTGTTCCATTCCGGCAACCGCTTCTGCGATCTCCGCCTCGCCAATGATCAATGGCGGCAGCATCCGCAGTACGTTCTCGCCCGCGACCACGGTGAGAAGATCTGCATCCCGGGCGGCCTCGCCCAGCTGCGCATTGGTGTGCGGCTCGGCCACGACCATTCCGATCATGAGGCCCTTGCCCCGAATTTCCTTGATGATGTCCGGATGCCGGCCCGCGACCTCGCGCAGACCCGCCTGCAGCGCCTCGCCGGATTTCACGACCGTGTCGAGAAAACTATCGGCGGTCAGGACGTCGAGATTTGCATTCGCAACGGCCATCGCCAGCGGATTGCCGCCGAAGGTGCTGCCGTGGGACCCCGCCGTCATGGACGATGCCACGACGTCCGTCGCCAGCACCGCACCGCAGGGAAAACCTCCGGCGATCCCCTTCGCGCATGCCATCACATCCGGCGTGACGCCCGACCACTGATGGGCGAACAGCTTTCCGGTCCGCCCGAAACCGGTTTGCACCTCGTCGAAGACGAGCAGCAGGCCGAACTCGTCGGCCGTGGCACGCAGGTCGCGCAAGTAATCCTCTTCCAGCGGCCGCAGTCCGCCTTCGCCCTGGATCGGTTCCGCAACGATCACCGCCGTTTCGGGCGTGATAGCGTCGCGGAGCGCGTTCATGTTGTGGACGGGCACGATGTCGAACCCGTCAGCCGGATCGCCGAACCCGTCCAGATGCTTGGGATTCTTCGAAGCCGACAGCATGGCAATGGTACGGCCATGGAAGGAACCCTCGAGCGTGATCGAGCGCCACTTTTCGGGATGTCCGTTCTGGGCGTGGAACCGCCGGGCGGCCTTGACCGCACCCTCCATCGCCTCGGTGCCCGAGTTGCAGAAGAAGACGCCCTCGGCGAAGGACAGTTCACACAGCCGTTCAGCCATCCGGACCTGCTCCGGAATCGCGTAGAGGTTGGACACGTGCCAGAGCCGCTCGGCCTGTTCCTTCAGGGCTGCCACAAGCGCCGGGTGACTGTGACCTAGGGAGTTCACCGCGATTCCGGCCGCAAAATCGAGATAGCGGCGACCGTCCGTATCGAACAGATAGGCACCCTCGCCCCGCTCGAACGAGACGGTCGGATAACCGTAATTCGGCATCACCGCATTCATGATTCCACACTCCCAATAGGCCGTGCCGCGGCGCATCCGATCATGCCCGCGAAAAAGGCGGTGACTATCGAAAAAGGCGATCCGGAAGTCAACGCCGCAGGCGGGCTAGCTCTTCATCCGGTAACCCGCCGCAAACAGGCGATAAACGACCACCCACAGGACGGCGATGACGCCGAGGCAGACCGTCGCGCCGGTCCACGGATCGGCATCGGCCCGCCCGGTGATCGAAAATCGGATGCCGTCAACGATGTAGAAGACGGGGTTCGCGCGCGCGAACGGTTGCGCCGCTGCCGACAGCTCGTCGATCGAGAAGAACACGCCCGACAGAAACACGAACGGCAGAAAAATGAACGTCTGGACCGACTCCAGGTAGTCCCACTTGCGCGCCCACAGGCCGGTGATCTGGCTGAAGAGCCCCACCATCAGCGCGCCGGCGGTCACGAAGAAGACGAGCGCCAGCGGCGCCTGCGGCAGTGCGCCGCCGACCGGTAGTAGAGCCGCCCACACGACCGCACCGACGATCAGGGCCGCCGAGACCGACGCGGCGGCATAGCCGAGGACAATCTCGCCGGGCGTGAGCGGCAGCATCGCCAGGTCCGTGAATATCCCCTCGGTCTTGTCATAGACGATCGAGAAGGCGCTCGACTGAAATGCTCTTTCCAGCGCCGCCACCGCGACAAGACCGGGCAGCAGAAACTCCATGAAGACGCGCCCGCCCATCGTGACATCGGGCTGATCGATGGCGAGTCCGAACACGCTCGCGAAGAGCAATGCCCGAACCGTTGGCGCGGCGAGAGTGATCCCCCAGATCTTGAATCCACGCACCATCTCGCGCGTGTACATCTGGGCCAGACCGCGCAGGTTGATGGCGCCAAAGCGCCGCACCACCGGGCGACCGCCGAGGACGAGGCTGTCGGTCGACCGCGACATCCGATCAGGACTTGAGCTTGTAGCCGGTGGCGAGCATCCGATGGACGATCAAAAACAAGAGTATGTCCACCCCCAGCATCACCGCAGCACCGAGCCAGAATTTCGCATCGCCCTGGCCGATGAAACCGCAGCGAAACCCATCGATCGCATAGAAGAACGGGTTAAACTGGGCGACGTGCTGCCACGTCTCGGGCAGCCGCTCGATCGAGTAGAAGGTGCCCGAGAGGAAGGACAGGGGCACGATGACGAAGTTGGTGATGGCAGCCATATGGTCGAACTTCTCGGCCCAGATGCCACCGATCATGCCGAGCAGCGCCAGCATGACCGATGCCGAGACGGCGAAGAAGACGATAGCGAGCGGATTGGCGAAGGGCAGATCGACGAGAAACAGCATCACCGTGGTCGCCGCGGCGGCGACAATCATGCCCCGGGTCACGCCGCCGGCGATATAAGCGCACATCATCTCGAGCGGGCTGATGGGCGGCATCAGAACGTCGACGATGTTGCCCTGCACCTTCGACACCATGATCGAGGACGAGGTGTTTGCGAAGGAGTTCTGGAGAATCGTCATCATGATCAGGCCGGGCGCCAGGAACACGACAAACGACACCGTCCCGACGCTGCCAACCCGGTTCTCGAGTGCGACGGAGAAGATCGTGTAGAACAGAAGCGTGGTGACGACGGGAGCTGCTATGGTCTGGGTGAATACCTTCAGGAAGCGTTTGACCTCCCGGTGATAGAGCGTCCATACACCCCGCCAATTCACATGGCCAAACTCGCGCACCCTCGGCGCGCCAGCGTGCCCGCTTGGTTCCGTCGTTTCCATGGGCGCGAACTTATGCCCCGTCCGCGCGCCGGGCAATGAGCAACGAGGAACCATCTCGCGAGAACGCACCCAAGCGCACGCGCCGCAAGCCACGGCCCGCGACCGAGGAACGGCTGCGCAAGGCCGCGCTGTCCTATATCGACCGCTACGCGACCTCGGCAGCCAACCTGCGCGAAGTGCTGATGCGCCGGGTGCGTCGCTCAGTGCGCCTGCACGGCACCGATCTCGAAGAGGCCGCGGCCTGGGCGGACGCAATTGTTGCCGAGTTCGTTGCCAGGAACCTCGTCAACGACACGCTCTATGCCGAGAACCGTGCGCTGAGCCTGCATCGCGGCGGAACATCGCGGCGCAAGATCGAGATGTCCCTCAAGACCAAGGGTGTAGGACCTGTCGACATCGCCGCCGCGCTCGACGCACTGGACACCGCCGACCCCGACGCAGAGTTTACCGCCGCGTGCCGCCATGCGCAGCGCAGGCGGCTCGGCCCGTGGCGACGGGACGACCGTGCCGCGCGACGCGACCGGGACCTGGCGGCGATGGCGCGGGCCGGGTTCGGCTACCGGATGGCAAGCCGAGTGGTGGACGCGCCGGACATCGAAACGCTCGAGGACGAGGCGGCGGAACGTGCCGCCGCGCGCGAAAGTTGACCGACGGACCTAGCCCGCGCCGTCACCGGAGACGTTTCCAACATCCGGCGATGCCGCGGCCGCGGGGGACGACGTTGCGGGCGACTGCGAACCGGCCGGCGGCGTGAACGCCTCCGGCGCGTCGCCGGGCAGCGCCTCGACATAGAGCGAGCGGCTCGGAAACGCGAAGCCGGTACCCGCCCCCTCGACAATCTCCTTGATCCGGTAGGCGAGCGCCTCCTTCACGGCCAGCCACTCACCCCAGTTCGTGGTCTTCGTGAAGCAGTAGATCATGATGTCGATCGAGCTGTCGTTGAAGCGGTCGATGCGCACGAAGGTCGCGACATCCTTGGGGTCTGCGAAAGCATCGCCGCCATGGATATAGGTCTCGATCCCGTCGCGTATCTCACGCAGCTGCGCGGCGGTGGTGTTGTAAAGAACACCGATCTTCCAGTAGATGCGCCTGTGGGTCATTTCCGAGAAGTTGATCACGGCGGTGTCGGCAAGCTTGGCGTTGGGCACCTGGACGACGGCCTTGTCGAACTGCCGGACCATGGTCGAGCGAAAACCGACGGACTCGACCGTCCCCTCGACGAGGCCGTCCGCCTTGATCCAGTCGCCGGGATGGAAGCGTTTCTCGCCGAGGATCAGGACACCGGACAGAAGGTTCTTGAACAGGTCCTGGGCGGCGAGTGCACCGGCCAGCCCGAACAGGCCGAGACCGGCGACCAGCGGGCCGATCTGCACCCCCCACAGCTCGAGAATTGCGGCGGCCCCGATCACGGCGAACAGGATCTTCAGCGCCTTGATGATCCACTCCAACATTGTGGAGGACAGCACATCGCGCAGGCTCGACAGGAACTCTGACAGGGGCTCGACCAGCGCGATCACACCCCAGAAGAGGGTGAACACGATCAGCGACTTGGTCAGGCGCAGCGCCAGCGTTTCGAACACGCCTTCGAGCTGGAGAAGTTCGGTGGCGACGAAAAAGCCCAGAACGATCGGCGCGAACCGGAGCGGCCGCTCGAGCGATTCGATCATCCGGTCGTCAATCTGGTTGCGTGTACGTTGCGCGATCCGCTTGAGCCAGCCGATGAAGAAACGCGCAAACAGGCCCCGGACGACAAGCAGCAGGCCGAAGACGACGACGGCGAGCACGATACGCCCGAAGCTCGTGCCGAAGGCGGTGTCACGGAGCACGTCCGTCACCAGCGCCCGGAAGCCGAGCAGCGAGGTCCAAAACTCGGTCAGAAACTCCATCGTCGAAAGCCCGCGCAGCGTTCAGGAAAAGGCTACGGATACGCTACGGGTCGGCGTCGAAATGTCAAACCCCGACTGGCGCACCGCCATCTTCCGCCGTGATTCAGAGATGGACGCGAATTATTATCCGGCGGTTCTGGGCCTGGTTCGCGGGAACCGGCTGGCCCGCGGCATCGCGGTTGGCGACCTTGGGCTGGGTGTCCGCGAACGCGACCGCGCGCATTCGGTGCAGCGGGACCTGCGCGTCTCCGAACAGGCGCACCACGTTAGTTGCGCGTGCCGCCGACAGTTCCCAGTTCGATGCGAAGCGCGTATTCGCGACCGGATTGTCGTCGGTATGACCCTCAATGGCGATCCGGACTGCATCCGCGACCCCCATCGAATCGACCAGCGTATCGAGCTGGGCACGCGGCTGCCGGTCGATGTCGTATCGGATGGGCGGACCGAGATAGCTGTTCATGTAATCCTGGATCACACGTGGGCCTTCATGATCGGCCAGCGTCGCGAGCCCCCGACGATCATAAAATTGCGGAAGCGGAAGATCTCCTCGCGCTGCTGCAGTTTCGCCGCCACGGGTGCGAACACGAGGCGCGCTAGCATGATTCCGTAAAGGGTCGTGACGAGCACCACCGCGAGACCCGCACCGATCTGGCTCGAATCGTCGTCCATGCCGTCGAGCATGATAATCAGGCCGATCAGGGTACCTACCATTCCGAAAGCAGGCGCGGCGGACGCCATGCTGCGCAGGACCTGCGCCCCGGCCATGTTGCGCTCATAGGTGGGTTCGATGACGTTGCCAAGCACAGACTAGACCTTCTCGCAATTGTATCCGGCGGTGATCAGCTCGACACCGAATCGAAATAAACCACCGTCCCAGCCCGGAGTCTTCTTGACCTCCGCGTCGAGGCTGACGATCCCTTTCTTCTGCACCAAGTAGGCCCACCGGATGACGCGTCCCACTTCGGTGTTGAGCCGCGAGCAACCTCGCCGGTCGATCCGGAACACAGCAACGATGCCGCGCAATCCGTCGAGAACGTAGGTGTATTCATAGCTGATGAAGGTCGAGACCAGGGTCCCGCCGATAACGAGAATCGCCCCCGCACCGCTCATGAAGACGAGATAGATGCTCGTGCTCAATGCGATGGCAGCAATGAAAAGGCCGAAACCGACCAGTACGGCGCTGAATGTGTTCAGCGACATGCCAGACCTTCCTGGGTGGCCAGGACGGAGACCCCGGCGACACACCGAAGGCTAAGCGGTGCGCATTGAAAAACGGTTAATGACGCCGGTTTCCGGCACCCAGAACGCGTTGGGCCAGGAGGGCGGCAAGTACCATGTAGGCGACGCAGACGCCCGCGACCGATGCGATCGAGACACCTAGATCGAATGCAAAACCGAACGTCGCCGGCGCCGCCGCGGCGGCCAGTACCATAGCCGCGACCGACATTGCACGGATGCCACCCAGATTCTGCAATCCGTACATCTCGGCGAACATGGCCGACATGATCGGCTGCAGCATTCCGATCCCGACGCCGAGTGCGCCGAGCAGCACATAGGGCATGAGCGGATGGGCCGACACGCCCAGCACGATGAAACAGGCGATAAAGGGGATCGCGGAAGCCGGGATCAGCCGCACCGCGCCGCTCCGATCGATCATCGGCCCGATCACGAGCGAGGTCAGCACCTTCATCAGAGCCATGGAAATCAGGCCCGTTGCGAGCAGCTCGCTGGGCCAGCCACGCACCTCCGCGATGAACGCCTGGTGGAAGAGGAGTCCGGTCGCGACGTAGGGATAGGCGAGCAGCAGTGACATCGCGCCCAGATAGCGCGGGTCGCGCAACACCTCCATCCGGGTCCAGTCGCGTCCCGCGCCCAAACCCGTCACGGGCGGCGTCTGCCGGTCGAGATAGTCACGGTGCCGGGACGTAAAACCCTTGAGCGTGAGCGGGACGAGAACGAGCAGCGCGGCCGCCGTTACGAGCCCGGTCGCAAGCCATACGTTGCGCCAGCCGATCACCGCGATCAACGCCACCGTTGTAATCGGCAACACGGTCTCGCCCAGCGCGAGTCCCAGTCCGGACAGACTCAACGCCTTCCCGCGATCGCGCGAGAAGTAGCGGGCCATGCTCGTGCCCATAATATGGATTGTTAGACCCTGCCCGCACAGCCGGGTGACGAACAGAGCGAGCGCAAACAGCCAGAGCGAATGGGCCTGGGACAGGAGCACCATCGCGCCAGTCAGTGCGGCGAGCGTCACCGCCGTGTAGGGACGCAGATCGACCCGGTCGAGCAGCCGGCCGAGCCAGACGAGCGCCAGGGCGGCTAAGATGCTAACCGTCGAGTAGACCGCGCCGAACGTGCCATGCCCCAACCCGAACTCCGCCCGAATCTCCGTGCCATAGAGCGCGACATAAAAAGTCTGGCCGTAGCTCGACAAAAAGGTCAGGAGAAACCCGAACCCGATGAACCGAAGGTTGGCGCGCAGGAAGGCGAAATAGGTCATTCGGCGAGGCCGCGAAAGGTCATGAACGGGCCATAGCATGTCCGGCCCGCGCCCGTCGCCTCCGGTCACTCGCGCCGCGTGCGGATAGTGATATAAACCGGCCCAGCGAAATCCACCGGCGGCCCGCCGCCGGACAATCGGGGAGAGTTTTCATATGTCCAAACGCATCGGCCTCGTCGGCCTCGGAATCATGGGGTCCGCCATCTCGGGCAATTTTCTGAAATCCGGTTACACGGTCACGGGATTCGACCTGGATGCCGGGCGCTGCGACGAACTCGCCGGCAAGGGCGGCACAGTCGCGGCGTCGCCGGCCGAAGTCGCCCAGGCCTCCGATATCCTAATCACGTCCCTGCCGAGCACGGCCGCGCTTGATGCGGTGTGCACGGGCGCTGACGGAATCGCATCGGCAGGCAACACCGACGTGATCGTCATGGAATGCTCGACCTTCCCGATCGATGACAAGCAACGCAACCACGATGCACTTGCCGCGGCGGGTGTGACCATGCTCGACGCACCGCTGTCGGGAACCGGCGCCCAGGCGCGCGAGAAGGACCTGGCCGTCTATCTCAGCGGTGACGAGGCCGCCGCCAGCGTCTGCGCCGAGGTGATCGAGGGCTTCGCGCGGGCCCACTACTATGTCGGGCCGTTCGGCAACGGCAGCCGCATGAAGTATGTGGCGAACCATCTGGTGGCGATCCACAACATCGCGGCTGCGGAAGCGATGGTCATGGGCATGAAGGGCGGGCTCGACCCGCAGGTGATCTACGACGTGATCAGTGACAGCGCGGGAACGTCGCGGATGTTCGAGGTGCGCGGCCCGATGATGGTGGCCAACGACTATTCCGACGCGACCATGAAGATCTCGGTCTGGCAGAAGGACATGTCCGTGATCGGCGCCTTCGCGAAATCCCTCGATTGCCCGACGCCGCTGTTCACCACCTGCTCGGACATTTATGTGGCGGGCATGGCCCAGGGCCGCGAAAACAACGACACAGCCGCTGTCTGCGCCATTCTCGGCGAGATGGCGCGTCTCGAGCGCTAAGACTGCAACCGGGCGAGGCCGGGCGAGACGCCCCGCCCGCCCCCCGGGCCAACAACGGCAACAAAACCCCAACAAGATGTGGGGAGCGACACCGGGCGGG
>JAYPRP010000001.1:72194-74721 GCA_038132575.1 Rhodospirillaceae bacterium | reverse complement strand
CGCCTTTCGGGGGGTGTGGGGGCGTCTCGAGCGCTACCACTGCAACCGGGCGCGGCCGGGCGAGACGCCCGGCCTGCGCGGGGCCCTACATCGGCTCGATCACCCACTCGATGTGGAGGTCGACGCCGGCGTCGCGAATAAGGTTCGAGACCGGGCAGCGCCGCTCAACATTGGCCTTCAGCTTCTGCACCCGTTCGGGCGACTCGTTCGTACGGAACGTCTTGATGACCGTGACCTTTTCGAAATAGGGCCGGACCCCCTGCACACCCTTGGCGCCGCGCACGTCGATCTCGGCATCGCAGGTGTAGTTCACATCGCCGTATTCGAACTTCATGATGTTCGCGACCTGGTGGGTGATTGCCGCGTCGCAGCCGCAAAGCCCTCCCATCACGCACTCGACCGGGGTCGGTCCGTTGTTTGTGCCGCCCCGCTCTTCTGGTTCGTCGATGACGAAGCCCGGCGTGTCACGCACGGATACGGCGGTGCGGGCGCCCCCGGCCGGATTCTGACAAACCACTTTGCGGTAACCGATCACGCGCTTGTTCGGGTCTGTGGACGGTTCGAGAAGTTCACTGTCGGCCATCTTGCTCTCCAATCTGTCGCCCCTGCGCCATCCCCACACGACGCGGACATGGCATAATCCCGTTAATCTCCACTCATACTACAAATGGCCCGCCCCATGACCTACTCCGAACTCATGCTCGACGTGCAGGACAGCGTTGCGACCCTGACCCTCAACCGGCCCGAGGCGCGTAACGCGCTCGGCGGGCTTCTCCGCGACGAACTGGCCGATGCGGTGACCCAGATCTCCGATCGCGCAGGGAAGGATATCTCGGCGGTGGTGCTCACCGGCACAGGCCAGGTCTTCTGCGCCGGCGGCGACCTCCGTGCGCTGCAGGACGTGGCTGCGCAGGGCCCCGATGCCATGCGCGCGCGGATGCGCGAGGCGCACGTCACGCTCGAACGCTGGCTCGATCTGCCGGTGCCGACCATCGCGGCAGTGAACGGTGCGGCCGCGGGCGCCGGCTTCTCGCTGGCGATCGCCTGCGACTTCGTGTTCGCAGCCGAGGATGCGCGCTTCATCATGTCGTTCGGCCGGATCGGCCTCGTGCCCGACTGGGGTGCCATGTACATCCTGCCTCGCCTCGTCGGGATGCAGCGCGCGAAGGAACTTGTGCTCACCGCGCGGGAACTGGACGCGGGCGAAGCGCGGGATTACGGCCTGGTGCTCGAGACGGTCGCGCCGAGCCGGCTGCTTGAGCATGCCCAGGCATTCGCCGCGAAGTTCACCGGCGCCTCGCCGGAAGCGATCGGCATTGCAAAGCGGGTGATGGGCGCAACATTCGAATCAGATCGGTCCACCGCGCTCTCGACCGAGGCAGACGCGCAGGCACAGGCCAACGCCAGCGACTATCACCGGGATGCCGTCGCAAGGTTTCTGGCAAAGGAACCTGCGCGCTTCGACTGGGGCCGGGCCTAGTTCTCTAACCGGGACGTCGTGCGACGATATGAAAAATGTGCCAGTGCTTCGCCTCGCCGCGCGGCGTGACCGAATCGTCTTCTTCCTCGTCCAGCCGCTCGACCTCGAACCCCGCGAGCAACGATTCGACTTCCGTGCGGTTGTGAAACGTCATGCCGTCGCGACCGGCCCAACTGTCCCGGTCGCCACAGAGCTGTCCGGCGAAGCGTCCACCCAGTAACAGCGTGGATCGGATGCGCTGCCACACCCGCGCGAAGTCGGCCGGCGCACAAAGCGGCAGCGCGAAGCTGCTGTTCACGAGAGCGCATTCGGGCCAATCCGCATCCTCGAAGCGGGCGACCATGCCCAACACATCCGCACCCGCCGGCAAGTCGGGCCGGTGCGTCAGCGCGTCGATGGCATCGGCCTCGGCATCGACGGCGAACACCCGCCAACCCCGGCGCAGCATCTCGATCGCGTCCCGGCCGGAGCCCGCACCCAGATCAACCGCCAAGCGCGGCGCATCACCGGGTTCGGAATCGAAGCGGTCGAGTGCAAAGACGAGGGTCTCGCGCGGCGGGCGGCTGCCCGTCCTGGCGTAATAGGCGGACCAGCCGCGTTCTTCGGAGGACCCGTTCACCCGGCCAGACGAATCTCGCCGAGATAGACGCTCTCGTCGAGTGCCACCTCGCGGCGTTCGACACCCATGCCATCGACCAAAAACTCGACCGTATAGTCTCCGCTGTCGGGATTCAGCCGGTCGATCTTGAAGTCGCCGAACCCGTCAGTCTCGGTCTCGGCAACGATCTCGCCCGCATGTCGTAGCACGACCCGGGCGCCCTCGACGCAATCGACAACACCGTCGCATTCCGCCGACACCGTGCCGCCGATGAAGCATTTCGCGTAGCGCCAAAGGTTCCGGTAGTGCACCCGCGGCCGTGTGTTCAGATCGAGACGCAGCGGCTCCAAGCCCTCGTCTTCCACCACCTTAGCCATCTTTGCATCGTCCACCTTGAGCGAACGCAGCGCACCGGTCGGACAGACATCGACGCAGCGCGGCTCGGTCCA
>JAYPRP010000001.1:50248-71357 GCA_038132575.1 Rhodospirillaceae bacterium | reverse complement strand
TGGCTGTGGAAGCTGTAGCGGGAATGCGGCGTCAGGAGCTGCAGGGGATACCGGCCGTCATGGCCCTCGCCCTTCGGGCCTTCCCACGCGGACTGATACTTGGCGATCGGCGGGCGTTCAGGATCGTCCGGTGCAAAGCGCTTGAGGCTCGAGCTCTCGAACTCGAACAGCCCGGACTGGGTCTGCAACCCTTCGAGGAATTGCTCAGTGTAGTCACCGGGAAGCGGCATCGCCTCCGGCACGTTCTTCTTCTCGCCCTCGGCGAACCAGCGATACGCCGTCGGCGCGCGTAGCCCCGGTGCCTCGGGCGGCACGACGAAATAGCCGCGCTCGATGAACTTCTTCCAGGAGATATGCCGCGGCAGGTCCGAGGCGTCGAACATCCGCTTCACCCAGTCGATATCACGCATCCCTTCCGAATAGTAGGCACCGAGCCCCAGCCGGCAGGCGAGCCGACAGAAGATCTCGTAGTCGGACTTCGATTCCCCGATCGGCTCGATGCACTTGGCCTGGAAGGTGATGATCCGGTTGTTGATCTGGGAATGGAAATGGGCGCCATACCCGCCGGCGTTCGCCCATTCGCCGATGTCGTAGCGCTCCATGCTGGTGCAGGCCGGCAGGATCACGTCGGCGAAGCGCGTGTCGCCCTCCTCCCAGATGGCCTGGCTGACAACGAACTCCAGGTTGGGCGACCGGTACATTTCCACATAGCGGTTGGAATCGCTGAGCGTGCCCAGGATAGCCGTCCCGTAGCGGTAGAGCATCCGGACCGGCGAATGGCCTTTCTTGGGGTAACTAATCGGTGTGAACTGCCCCTCCATGGACAGCGCGTCCCAGAGGAAACCCTCGGCATGTCCATCGATGATCGCGTCGGGAAGCCTGAGTCGCGGAATCTTCTGGGTCGAGGGATTCATCGTCGGCAGCTGCGGCATACGTTGGTAGAGCGCGGCCGCCAGAGCGGTGTTATTCAGATCACCGGAGATGCCACCCTCGGCATAACCCGGAAAATAGAAGCTGAAGTCGAGCGGCACGCCCAGCTGGAGGTTGCTGACATTGATGCCGGGCTTGCCAAGCCCCTGCATGCCCATCAGGCAGACAAGCATCCGGGTCCACTGGCTGCCCGTCGCATTCCGCGCCGCGCCGCCGAACGCGTTGCCCATGCTGCCGGCCGCGAGATAGGTGCGTTTGGATGCCCACTTGCGCGCCAGCGCGCGGACGTCCTTGGCCGGCACACCGGTCTCCGCCTCCTGCCACTCCGGGCTTTTCGCGACCCCGTCCTCGACACCCATGATGTAGTCCCGCCAGGCATCAAAGCCCTTGGTCCGGGTCGCCACATACTCCTTGTCGTAGCGATCTTCCGTGATCCAGACATGGGCGATCGCGAGCGCAAGCGCGGGCGAGGTCGTCGGCCGGGGCGCGATCCACTTGCCGCCGAGAAACTGCGCGGTGTCGTTGTAGTAGGGATCGACGTGGACGATCTCGATATCAATGTCGCGCAGCCACTGGCGGCGGATCGTACCTTCCTGCCCGCCATAGACGCCACTGGTCGCCTCCGGGTTGCTCGACCAGAAGACAATCATCTCGGCATTCTCGAGGCAGTCCTCGATGGTCCCGAACGGTTCGCCGCCGCCGACCCGAAGGCTGCCGCCCCAGTGATGTAGCGCGCCCCAGTACCAGCCTTCCCAGCTGTCGGGATTGTGGTGCACCTCGGTCGTGCCGATCGCGTTCATGAAGCGCAGTTTGGCACTCAGGTAGTAGCCAATGTTGCCCCAGTTGTGATGCGAACCGTTGCTCGACGCGATGGCGCCAGTGCCATGCTCACGCTTCATCCGCTTGATTTCGCCGGCGACGATATCCAGCGCCTCGTCCCAGCTGATGCGCTCGTAGCCGGAGACACCGCGGTTCTGAATGTTACGCTCGCCGTTCGGATCGAAGTCCACCCGCTTCATCGGATACTTGATCCGATTCGGCGCATTAACCATCGCCTTCCAGTTCATGGCATGGGGTGACAACATTCCCTTGCGCGGCGGTGTGAACTCACGGCCCCGCGCCTTGATCGTCCATGTGCCGGGATCGTTGGAATCGAAGGTAATCGGCGTCGTGCGCAGGATTTCGCCGTCCCGAACATAGACGAACAGCGGACCGCCATTGGTCATGGTGCAAAACCGCGTCGTGCCGTCCTTCATCTTACGGCCAACCTGACAGCCCGCGGACAGGGCCGCCATCACCGTCTGGGCAAACCAAAGCCCGTCCTCGTCCGGCCCCTCGAGGCGCACGAGGAAGTTCTTGAGCGCGTCGATCTGTTCGAGCTGATCGATGGGGGGCATCAGGAGGCGTGCGCCGATCGCAGCCGTCTTGAAGACGAGCGATACGGTGGGCGCGTCATGGATGCCCGAACCCGACCGAACCCGCCCATCCTCGAAAATCAGATACCGGCCGGCCGAACCGTCCTCGCAGCGAATTTGCACCACCAGGTTGCACTCGCGCAGGCGGGCGCGAAACGCCGGGTAGCGCCACGCCGAGACCCGGAGCATCCAGGACAGGCCCCAAAGGATCAGCTTGAACTTCATCCAACTTCCCCTAACGACCGCGCGGCCCGGCTATTCGGCTGTGTAGCCGCCGTCGATGTAGAGCGTGTGCCCGGTGACATAGTCTGACGCCGGTGACAAAAGATAGATCAACCCGCCGATGAGGTCGTCGGTCTCGGACAGGCGGCCGACCGGCACCCGTTCGAGCATCGCCTCGCGGGTCGCATTGCCCGGATCCTCGTCCGAGAACATCCACTCCGAAAGGGGGGAGCGGAAGACCGTGGGGCCGATTGCATTGATGTTGGCGTTCTTTGCGCCCCACTCGCAGGCGAGCGCGCGTACCATTCCGTCGAGCCCCGCCTTCGAGGCGCAGTAACCGGTATAGCCCGTCGGAAGGCCGTGCCGACCACGCGTCGACGAGACCACGACAACCTTCGCACGCCCGCGCTCGGCCGGGCGTTTCGCAAACTGCCGGCCAGCGGCCTGGCAGGCGAGCCAGTAGCCGTCGAGATTGGCGAACATGACGTTGCGCCAGCGCTCGTAAGTTTGGTCCTCGATATAACCGACATCGTTCATTCCGGTTGCAATGAACATCAGATCGAGGGCGCCATAGGCCTCGACTGCCTTGGCGACGATGGCATTGGCGTTGGCCTCGGAATCAGGGAGGCCCGGCGCCACGGCGACATTTTCGTTTGTCGTCCGTAGTTCAACCGCCATCGCCCCGAGTTTCTCCGGATCCTTATCGGAAATCGTGACGTAACAGCCGAGCTGCGCCAGCGCCCGTGCCGCCGCGCTTCCGAAGGAACCCGTCGCCCCGAGCACCAGCGCCGACCTGCCGGCGATATCGAACATGGAAAGTGGTGAAGACTGGGCCAAAGGTCGCTCCCCCGCGTTGATCGTCATTTGCCAGCAGCCAGACTAGCCGCTTTTCTACCCGGGCTCACCAGCGTCCGAACCCCGGAGGACCAGACTATGAACCGGGCGCATCGGAACCTGTGGCATATCCCGCGGTTTTCGTTCAGCGAAATCTGTTCCACGTTGCCGCAGAATTTGTCCAAGATTTCCGACGAGAATCCATGGCCGGGGCTGCAACCCATTCGCGCGATCGAACACGGCATCTCCGTGATGCGCGCTCTCGATGAGCTTGGGACCGCCGGCCTACACCAGCTGCATGAGAAGACCGGGCTTCACCGCACCATCCTGTTGCGAATTCTGCTCACCCTCGAACAGCAGGAACTGGTCCGCCGGGGCGTTGGCGACGGGCTAAGCGCGATCTCGGAGCCGGCGCGCGCGGACGACCAGGTGCTGGGCTGCGTCAATCTGGTGTGGATGCGCCAGGCCGCTCCGCTCGCAGACTTTGTCGCCAATCACCTTTCGGACTTACAGGCCGCGACCGCCGAGATCGCGGCGGCTTACCGCGCGGCGGGCCAGTCGACTACTGGCGCGTCTCCGGCAAAGGACAGCCGCCCGCCTGGCGGCAGCTCGGCGAGTTCCGGCGGCACAATGCCCGCTACTTCGAGGATCATCTTCTTGAGCACCGCCTCGGCGAAGCTGATCGTCTCGTCGACGGTCACGACGAAGGCCCCGGTGCCGCCGATAATCTGCTCACGGAACTCCTGTTCTAGTGAGACCGCACGCAACGGTCGTGAGCTGCCGGGCCGGCTTATGGCGAGCCCGTTGATGGTGATACCGGCGGCAACCGCATTGGCCCGCGCGACCGGCAGCGGCATGCCGCCGATATTCCCGGCGTCGGCCGAAATGTCGATGATCCGGCGCGGGGCGCGATACGGGTTCTGGTCGATCAGCCGCTGGGAATAGGCAATCGCGTTGCTGATCGAGTTGAAGCCCCAAGCCTCGCGCGGCGCATTCACCAGGGCCTCGCCAAACGCCGCCGCGGATTCGGGCCCGTCGATAACAGTCCAGTCGATAATCGTGTGCTGGGATAGCGCGTTGCCCCATTCGACATAGGCAATGACACTCCTGCCGTGAATGCCGCCGGTGAGCAGCTCAAGCACCTTCGGATTGCGCACGGCATTGGCATAGCCCTCGCGCTGCAGCGCCAACTCGGCATCGTCGATCGAACCGGAGCCGTCGGCCGTAAGCACAAGCTCGAGGTCGACCGGCTCCTGGGCGACCGCAGCGTTCGGGAGAAACATGCCCGGCAGCAAGACTGTTAGGGCGATCGTTTTGCGGATGTTTCGACCAATGACCGAGAGCTCTGGTCCCGTCATCGAAATTCTCCCTGCTGCCGCCGAAATCGTCGACGATGAACGGCCTCGAGCCGGGCCGCAAGAGGCGACCATTCCGTGCCACCCGCAGAACCGCTATTCTTAGCCTGCACCCCAACATTGTAGGCCATCATGCGAATCCCCGAAACCGATCCCGACGCCCTCACCCCCGAACAGAAAGAAATCTACGACCGAATCACAGCCGGCCCGCGGGGCCAGGTGCGCGGCCCCTACCACGCCTACCTGCTGCACCCAGGTGTCTGTGAGGGGATAGAGCGGATGGGGCATTTCCTGCGCTTCGCCGCAACCCTACCGGGCAACATTCGCGAGCTGGCGATCATTACGGTCGGCCGGCATTGGAAGGCGGAGTTCGAATGGTTCGCCCACGCGCCGATTGCGATCCGCGAGGGCGTTTCGGAAGACATCGTCGAGGCGATCAAAGACGGCGAAACACCCGAGTTCGCCGACCCGGACGAGGCCGCTGTCCACGGCTTTGTCCGCGCGCTGCTCGAAACGGGGCGGACCGATGACGAGACCTACGCCGACATGAAGGCGCGCTTCGGCGAGGACGGGATCGTCGAGCTAACCGGGATTGTCGGCCACTACACTGGCGTAGCGATGACTCTGAACACCTTCGAGATCGTGCCGCCCGAGGGAGAGCGACCCGACTTCACCTGATCGCAAACCGAAGGCCTAGAACACCTCGAACAGGCCGGCGACACCCATGCCGCCGCCGACGCACATGGTGACAACGGCGCGCTTCGCACCGCGTCGATGTCCCTCAATGAGTGCGTGGCCGGTCATCCGGTTGCCGCTCATGCCGTAGGGGTGACCGATCGAGATCGAACCGCCATCGACATTGTATTTTTCTGGGTCGATGCCAAGCGTGTCACGACAGTAAAGCGCCTGCACGGCGAAGGCCTCGTTCAGCTCCCACAGGTCGATGTCATCCACGGTCAGCCCGTTGCGCTCGAGCAGACGCGGGACGGCAAACACGGGACCAATGCCCATCTCATCGGGCTCGCAGCCCGAAACGGCCAGCCCCAGATAGCGCCCCAGCGGTTCAAGGCCTCGCTGTTCCGCGAGTTTCTCGTCCATCACCACGCATGCGCTGGCGCCATCCGACAACTGGCTCGCATTACCCGCCGTCACCGAACCGCCTTCGCGCACGGCGCCCAGGCCGGCCAGGCTCTTGGCGTTGGTGGACGGCCGGTTGCACTCGTCGCGATCGAGCGTGACCAGCTTTTCGCTGACCTCCCCGGTCTCCCTGTCCTTGACCAGCATCGTCGTCTCGACAGGCACGATCTCGTCGTCAAACCGGCCGGCCTGCTGCGCCGCAGCGGTCCGCATCTGGCTCGACAGCGCGTACTCATCCTGGCTGTCCCGGCTGACGTCATAGCGCGTGGCAACCGTTTCGGCAGTGTCCAGCATCACCATGTAGATCTCGGGCTTCACTGCGCGCACGTGATCGTCTTCGACGCGCATGTCGGCCTGATGTTCTGGCGGCAACGCGCTGATGGATTCGATTCCGCCCGCTACGGCGACCGGAACCTTGTCCATTACGACACGGTTCGCCGCAGTTGCGATCGACTGCAGGCCCGAGGAGCAGAAACGGTTGATGGTTGCCGCGCCGGCGTTCACGGGAATGCCTGCCCACAACGCCGCATGACGGGCGAAGTTCTGGCCGGTTGCGCCCTCGGGCATGGCGCAACCCATGAGCACATCCTCCACCATGTCGGGCTCGATCCCGGCGCGCGCGACGGCATGCTTGATGGCCATGCCGCCGAGCATCGCCGGCGTGGTGTTGTTAAAGGACCCTCGATACGCCTTGCCGATGGGCGTGCGTGCTGTGGATACGATAACCGCGCTGGTCACGTTTGTTCTCCTCCGGGCGCCGGCCTAGACATGGCCGAAACGCCAGCGTTCAATCGTGAGGCTGCGGCCCTCGGGACCGCGGGACAGGGGTTCACCGGCCAGGAATGCGTCTGCGCCCTCCCGACCATCGACATCGATCACATAGAGCGCACCGGTGAGTGCCTCGCGCGGTTCATCCAGAAGTGCACCCGCGAACACCAGGGCATCATTATGCGCGACCAGAAAACCGGACACGTCTCCCTCGACCGATTCCGGTGTCAGCGGGTCCGTGCGCGCAATCACGATGAACTGGGCCCGGCCCTCGGTCTGCTCAAAGTCGCGCTGGCGCATATCGGTCCACGGTCGCACTGGCTCGATATCGATCCGGCGGAAGATCTCGGCCGTCGTGTAGGGGTCGGTGTCGATATAGTCCCGCGCGCCCTGGCGGTCGGAAAAATCGACCACCCGGAAGCTCCCGTTCGCATTGGACTCGTCACCAACCAGCATCGGCCCCGAATACCAGGTCTGGGCCTTGTAGTTGTCGAGATACGCTACATGCGCGTCGATGGTCGCCGCTCGGCGTTCGGCCATGTTCGGCCAGGATATGCACTTGATCATCCATTCCATGAGGTCTTTCTCACTCTGCCTGGGGCACGGCTTCGGCCAGCCGGGGCGCCACCCGAGAGACGAACCGGTCGTAGCCGGGCACGCCAGCGAGCAACATCCCGATCGGCATATGACCTGCCCCGAGGCCCGACGGCAGCGAGACCACCGGACCGCCGATGGCGGTCCAGGGCGCGATGTAGCGCCGATCGCCCGTCCATTCGAGCCCGGCCGGGGCCGTTGCCGGGGCCGCGGGCCAGAGCACCAGGTCGGCCGGGCGAAGCGCATCGAGCATGGCGACGCGCATGGCATCGATCTGCCTTCGCTCCGCCTGATAGACCTCGTCGTCAATCTGGTTCCCGTCGATCACCGACTGGCGCAGGACCGCACCCACCTGGTCCTCCGGAAATTCGAGCAGACCGGCATGGATACGGGCAAGCTCATAGACGGTGGTATGTCCCTGCAGGTCGTTCAGGTCTTCGAGCGCGATGGGCGAGTCCATCTCGATAACATCGTGGCCGGCGTCGCGCAGCCAGGCCGCGACATCGTCGCGCGCCGCAATGATCTCCGCTTCCGCCTCGCCCAGGAACGGATCGTTCATGACCACCACGCGAACCTCACCGTCGAGGCCATCATCGGGACGGCCGTGGGGCGGGCGCACCGCATCGTACAAGTAGCACGCATCCGCTACCGACCAGCCATAGACGCCCGGCGTGTCATACACCGGCGCCAGTGGCGCGATCCCGTAGGTTGCCATGCTCCGGGTAGAGGGCTTGAACGCGGCGACCCCGCAGTAGGCCGCCGGACGATTGACCGACGCAACGGTCTGGGTGCCGATGGCGGCGGGCACCATGCCCGCGCCCAGCGCCGCGCCCGAGCCGCTGCTCGAGCCGCCGGGCGTGTGTTCAACATTGTGCGGGTTGCGCGCCGGCGACGGGTCGTAGTAGGCGAACTCGGTCGTTTGCGTCTTGCCAAGGATGATCGCGCCCGCCGTCCGCAAGGCGGTCACGATCTCGGCGTCGGCGGTCGCAGGCGGCGCGTCGGCACGAGTGCGGCTGTTGCAACGGGTCGGCCAACCCGCCACATCGCAGATATCCTTGATCGCCACCGGAACCCCGTGCAGCGGGCCGCGCAGCATCCCGTCATTCGCCTCGCGGTTCATCTCGGCCGCGGTCGCGAGCGCTCCCGCAGAATCGACAGATACCCACGCGTTTACCTGCTCATCGACTTCGGCGATGCGGTCGAGACAGGCCTGGACCACATCCGTCGGTGAACGGCTGCCCGCCCGAATATCGGCGGCGATATCCACTACCCGGCCCGGTGAGGCTGCAAATGAAACCGGTTCCGTCATAACGCGATCCTTCCCGACACGTACTATGCGCGAAGGCTAGCATATCGTGGAACGGACAGGCAGAATCCAATCAGTCACTGTCCCTGGAGACGCCGGACAGGCCGGTCGTCTCGAAGGTCATCGGGCCCACCCGCGTGAAGCCCTTGATCTCATCGTCGAGCCCGTCCGGGCGCGTGGCGAAGAATTCGATGAACGCCCTGTCGTCGTCGGCGCCGAACTCGCCCCAGTAGAGGGACGGATGGGCGTTCAGGATCTGCAGCCCAATCATCAGGAGGAGCGTGAAGCACAGCGCGTTGATCCAGTTGGTGATCCGGGTTACCAGCCCGTGCCGATAAACGAGTTCCCACGCGGCCGGCGCAGAAGTGCCGGTGTCCGGTGATGCAATATCGGTCATGATTTCCCGTCTCTGGTTCGGCCGCGTCCGTGCGTCTCACAAGGGCAAACACCGCTCTTGCGGAGAAATTCCACGAATGAGGTGCAAAGGTGGAAAACCGGGCGCCTACTCGGTCTTGACCGGGCCCAGAACTCGCACTTCGCGCTGTGGGAACGGAATGTGGATGTCGTTCGCCCGTAGCGCCGTCCAGATCATCATCAGCAGGTCGGCGCCCACCCGGTTGTCACCGTCGTCGATCCCCTCCATCCAGAACTCGACCAGGATGTTGATGCCCGAATCGCCGAAGCTCTCGATCTCGGCGTCGGCCCGTTCGCTGAGCGGCAGATGGTCGCCGCTGATGACCTTCGGATGGCTGTTTACGGTGTCGCGCACGATCTCGAACATGGGCTCGAGATCGGTGTCGTAAGAGACCTGGAAGTGCAGCGAATAGCGCTGCTTCTGGTTGTTGTGCGTCCAGTTGACGAAGGTCGTGGTGATAAACTGCTCGTTCGGCACCATGATGTCCTTGCCGTCATAGGTCTCGAGCGTCGCGGAGCGCATCTTGAGCTCGCGCAGCGTCCCGGCGCGGCCGTCCTCGAGCTCGATATAGTCGCCGATGGTGATCGAGCGGTCGAGTAGGATGATGATGCCCGAGACGAAGTTCGACGCGATCTGCTGCAACCCGAAACCGAGACCGACACCGAGCGCACCGCCGAACACCGCCAACGCCGTCAGGTCGATCCCGACGATGTTCAGCAGTAGCAGCAGCATCAGTACGTAGATGCCGATCTCGAAGAGCTTGGCGATCACCTCGCGGGTGCTGACATCGAGCCCTGTTCTGTTGCGGATAACCCGTTGCCCCATGGAGTTCGAGACGCGGCCGAACCAGAACAGGAGAATGCCAAACAGAAAGGTGCGCAGGACCGCCAGCAACGTGATCTTAATATTGCCAACTTCGAACGAAACGGCATTCAGATGCGCCGTCACATCGTCCAGCAGGCCGACGATGAACAGGAGCGCGATCGGCACGCCGATCCAGCGCAGGATGAAGATAATTGTGGTGCTGTTGATGAAATGGTTGGCGAGGCTGAACGCAAGCAGGAT
Organism: Rhodospirillaceae bacterium; assembly: GCA_038132575.1. Taxonomy (GTDB): domain Bacteria; phylum Pseudomonadota; class Alphaproteobacteria; order UBA6615; family UBA6615; genus UBA8079. The sequence goes on along the minus strand of JAYPRP010000001.1, from coordinate 61,316 downwards.
GAAGGCGATGCCCTGCGCGGCGCGGACGAGCCACGCCTCGCCGATGACCGACGCGGCGACGGGCGTCGCGAAACCAAGTAGCAGCGCCGTGAGCACCGGGAGCACCAGGTCGCCGACATTGTGCAGCGCGGTGCGCAGGTCGAGTAGTGGCCCCGAAACAGGTTCCTCGCGAAAGATGCGGACTCGCGCCTTGACACCCAGCGTCAGGATCCAGGCCGCCAGGAGACCCGCCACGACGTAGCCGATCTGGGCATAGAATTCCGGCGAGCCGAGATGCACCAGCGCGCTCTGCCAGGCGGCTTCCAATTCGCTGATCACACGATCCATCGCGGAGATTCCGAAGCGTTGTGTTGACGAAACGATAAACGCTTCGCCGGAAGCCGACAATCGGATGCTCTGTCAGGCCGCGTCGGCGCTAGTCCTCGGCTCGGAAGAGTATGTTCCGGGCGAAAAGACCCTCGACCGCGTCCGGCGCCATGTCCAGAAGCCGACCCAGGACCTCCGCCGCCGACCCGCCGAACGGCGCCACCCAGTCACGGGCGCCCGCCGGCGTGTCCGGCATCGTGAACGGCATGTTGGGCACCCGGTAGCTCCCCGCTGGGTCGGACACCGTCGTGAACGCGTTTCGATGGGCGAGTTGCGGATCGTCGAACAGTTCCTCCACCGCACGATAGCGTGCGCACGGTACCTTGCCGGCCATGAGCAGACGCTCGCATTCCTCGGCGGATCGCTCGGCGGTCCAGCTTTCGACCAGCGCCATCAGCTCAGCATAGTTCCGGTTGCGGTCCGGATGGGTCCGGAAACGCGGGTCATCGATCCATTCGGGATGACCCGTCGCGCGCGCCATGTTCTCGAATGTGAGCTGGCCGCCGGGCGCGACCATGACGAACCCGTCGCGCGCGCGTACCGGACGGTAGTAGCCCCGCGGCGTGTCGAGGGGATTCTGGGCGAGCTGGATCTCATAGACCAGCAGCCAGATCACGCTTTCCATGAGTGACACATCGATATACCGCCCCTCGCCCGTTCGCTCGCGGGCAAACAGGGCTGCGCTGATCGCGCCGAATGCCTGAACCGCCGCCATCACGTCGGCCAGGAAAACGCCTACGAACCCTGGGCGGGACATTTCCGGCTGTTGCTCGAGCATCGCCATCTCGTACCCCGACGCGGCCTGCACGACGGGCGCGAAGGCCGGATTCTGGGAGGCGGGCCCGGTCTGCCCGAACCCGGATATGGAGCAGTAAATGACATCGGGCCGGACCGACCGGATCTTCGCATGATCGAGTCCCAGGCGCGCCATCACGCCGGGCCGGGCATTCTCCACCATCACGTCACAATGCTGCGCGAGATCGCGCACGATGGCCCGGCCCTCGTCCGTCTTCAGGTCGATGGCGAGGCTGTGCTTGCCGCAATTGAGGTGGCCATAGACCATGCTTTCGCCGTCACGAATGGGAACGGCGCGCCGGTTTTGTTCCCCGGCCGGCGGCTCGATCTTGATGATCTCCGCCCCCAGGTCGGCCAGCTGGCGCGTGCAGTAGGGTCCGGCCATCATGGTCGTGAAATCCAGTACTCGGACGCCGTCGAGAAGACCCGTCATCGAGACCCGGCCTCCGCCGCTAGGCCAGCAGATCGCGCGCAATCAACATGCGCTGGATCTGGTTCGTGCCCTCGAAGATCTGCGTGACCTTCGCGTCGCGCATCATGCGCTCGACCGAGAACTCCTGCATGTAGCCGTACCCGCCCAGAATCTGCACGGCGTCGGTCGTCACCTTCATGGCGGCATCGCTGCACAGGGTCTTCACCATGGCCGACAGGGCGCCATAGCCGTCCATCTCGCCGGCATCATAGCGTGCCGTGACCTCGTAGAGCAGAGCCCGGGCCGCCTCGATCTGCATCGCCATGTCGGCCATCATGAACTGAAGTCCCTGGAACTCCGCGATCGGCTTGCCAAACTGCTCACGGTCCTTGGCAAACGCGACGGCCCGGTCCAGCGCGCCCTGGGCAATGCCCACAGCCGAGGCCGACATCGCAGGCCGATTGAACTCCATGCACTTCATCGCGATGGCGAACCCCTCGCCATCGCCGCCAACCATCGCGTCGGCCGGTACCCGCACGTTGTCGAAGAAAAAGTCGCAGTTCGGGGTCGCGCCGTTGTAGCCCATCTTCCGGTTCTTCGGCCCCCGCGTGACCCCCGGCAAGGACGTATCGACAATGAAGGCCGAGACCCCTTTCGCCCGCGGTGCGTCATTCGTTCGCGCGAACACCAGAACATAGTTCGCGACGGGCCCGCAGGTGACGAAGATCTTGTTGCCGCTAATCAGCCAGTCGTCGCCGTCGCGCACTGCGCGTGTCCGCAAGGACGCGGCATCAGAGCCGGCCTCCGGCTCCGAAAGGGCGAAGGCGACCAGCGTCTTCCCTGCGGCGAGCACCGGAAAATACTTCTTCTTCTGCGTTTCAGTGCCGGCGAACAACAGCGGCAGCGCCATACCGTTTCCGTTCTCGCCGGCCATGACCGACAGCGAGAGGGAGTATCGCGCCAGCTCCTCGCGCGCGATGCAGAGCTTGGTGAGGGACCCCTCAGGGCCACCGTAGACCTCGGGCACGCTCCACTGTATCAAGCCCATGTCCCCGAACTTCGCAATGACCTCTTCGGGAAAGCGGTCTTCATGGTCGATCGCGTCGGCAATGGGCGCGACCTCGCGTTCGGCGAAACGCCGAATCTGCGCCTGAAAGATACGGTCGTCCTCGGTGAAATGAATCGGTGTGTAAGCCATCCAGCGTCCCCTGCCGTGCCCCTGTCGCACCCGGGGAAACTGGAACCGGCACCCGATTCGCCTCGACATAAATTTCGTCCGTGCGCGACCTTACGAACCCGGCCTCGCCGCCTTATGCTGCCCGCCCGCGCAAATCCCGCAGAAAGGCGCCCCCGCAATGACCGCCGTCCCCACTATCGAAGCCCATGGCGCCGCGATCCCCGCGGTCGGCTACGGCACCATGCTGTTTCCCGATCCGGACCGCGCCGTCGAGCTCATCGGCCACGCGCTGGCTTGCGGCTACCGCCATATCGACACCGCGCGCAAGTACGGCACCGAGCAATGGGTCGGCGAGGCGATCCGGGCATCGGGCGTGCCGCGCGAGGAGATCTGGGTCACGACGAAGGTGACCGAGGAGAACGCCAAGGCCGATGACTTCGCCCGCTCGGTGGAAACCAGCCTCGAGACCCTCGGCCTCGATCATGTGGACCTGCTGCTGATCCACTGGCCGCAGCCTGCCGTGCCGCTCGAAGAGACGCTCGGCGCACTGGCACGGGCGAAGCGCGACGGGCTGGCACGGCACATCGGCGTCTCCAACTTCACGATCGCCCTGCTCGACGAGGCGGTCGCCAAGTGCCCCGAACCGCTGGTGACCAACCAGATCGAGTATCACTGCTATATCAACCAGGACCGGCTGCTCGCGGCCTGCCGGAAGCACGATCTCCTCGTCACCTGCCACGCGCCGCTTGCACGCGGCGCGATGCTGGACGATCCCGTGATCCTTGAGATCGCCGCCGCGCACGGAAAGTCGGCGGCCCAGGTCGCATTGCGCTGGACCGTGCAGCAGCCCGGAATCGGTGTCGTCCCCCGTGCGCTCGAGATCTCCGAGATCGAGGAAAACATCGCGCTCTTCGACTTCACCCTGAGCGATACGGAGATGGACCGCATTGGACGGTTGAAGGAACGGCATCTGCGGGTCATCGATCCGGAGGTGCGTCGGCCGGCCTGGGACGAACCCTGATCGGCTTGCCGAACGGCCGCCGCGATACCAGATCGAGGCGCGCGGCACGCGCGAAACGGACTGAACCATGAAGAAAATCGGATTTCTTTCCTTCGGACACTGGTCGCCCGGCCAGGGCTCGCAGACCCGCACCGCGTCCGACGCCCTTCTCCAGGCGATCGACCTTGCGGTCGCCGCCGAGGAACTCGGCGCCGACGGCGCCTATTTCCGCGTCCATCACTTTGCGCGCCAGCTCGCCTCGCCCTTCCCGCTGCTGGCAGCGGTCGGCGCGAAGACCCGGCACATCGAGATCGGCACGGGCGTCATCGACATGCGCTACGAAAACCCGCTCTACATGGTGGAGGATGCCGGGGCGGCCGACCTGATCTCCGGCGGCCGGCTGCAGCTCGGCATCAGCCGCGGCTCGGGTGAGCAGGTCATCGACGGCTGGCGCTACTTCGGCTACCAGCCGGCCGAGGACGAGACCCACGCCGACATGGCGCGGCGGCACACCGCGGCCTTCCTTGAGGTTCTCAAGGGCGAGGGCTTCGCCCAGCCCAACCCGCAGCCGATGTTTCCCAACCCGCCCGGCGCACTGCGCCTCGAGCCCCATTCCGAGGGGCTGCGCGACCGCATCTGGTGGGGCGCGGCGTCGAACGCGACGGCGGAATGGGCCGCGAAGATGGGCATGAACCTCCAGAGCTCGACCCTCAAGACCGACGAGACCGGCGAGCCGCTGCACGTCCAGCAGGCCGCCCAGATCCGCGCGTTCCGCGCGGCCTGGAAGGAGGCCGGCCATGCCCGCACGCCGCGCGCGTCGGTCAGCCGCTCGATCTTCGCGCTGGTGAACGACATGGACCGCGCCTACTTCGGGCGCGCCGGCGAGACCGAGGACCATATTGGCTATCTCGACGCGAACACCCGCTCGATCTTCGGGCGGAGCTACGCCGCCGAGCCGGACGTGCTGATCGAGCAACTGGCCAAGGACGAGGCGATCGCCGAGGCCGACACGCTGCTGCTCACCGTGCCGAACCAGCTCGGCGTCGACTACAACGCCCATGTGATCGAATCGATCCTGACCCATGTGGCCCCGGCGCTCGGCTGGCGCCTGGCGGCCGCGTAGCGGAGTCTCCTATTCGGCCCCCGCCTTCCGGCGCTCGATCTCGGCCACCTCGGCGGCGGTCTTGCCCCACAGGGGCGGATCTTCCAGATAGACCTCTTCCTCGGGCGTGTTGACCCGCCCAAGCGCCGCGTTGCGGTGGGGGAAGCGCCCGAAGCGGCAGATCGCGTCGCGGTGGCCGTACGCGGCCGCGAGCGCGCGTTCGTCGCCCACATCCTCGTAGAGCGCGCAGGCACGATCCTGGTCCGCCAGATGCTCGCTGTGCTCGAAGGGCAGATAGAAGAAGAGGCGATGCCAGCGGCCCATGCCCCGGTCGTGGCCATGGTCGAGCGCCATCCGCGCGACCTCCCGCGCCTTCGCGTCCGTCGCGAATGCGCGCGGGCTGCCGCGGAAGAGGTTGCGCGGGAACTGGTCGAGCATCAGGACCAGCGCGAGGCAGTCGCCCGGGTCTCCGATGAAATGATCGAACGCGCCGCCACCGGCGCGCTCCTGGATGGCGCGATAGCGCCGGTCGATGTCATCATCGAACTCGGGCGTCGACTGGAACCACACGTCACGCCGCTCCATGTCGCGGGTCGTGTCCGCATCACCGAACCAGAATTCGAGAATGTCTTCGCTGAGGGGATCCATCTAGACGGTCATCCAAGGTGTCGCTCGCTGCCGCGTAGTGTAGCACCCCGGATACGGGTTCAGCCGTCCGCCACAAATTCGAATCTCTCAATTAGATCGAACGCCGCGCCCGGCACGGGTTAGCAATAAAGCGCGATCCCGCCGGCCGGCATCGGCGTATTCGCGATTCCAGTAGTCGCGGCCTCAAGTACCGACCGCACCTGCTCCAGCGTGTCGGCCTCCAGCCGTCCGGTGAGCGTCATGTGAAACCGGAATTCGTCGAGGACATAGGGATAGCCCCAGCGAGCAAGGTTCTCCCGTTACGCGGGCGTGAGGTGTTCAGGCCGGCGACGGGCCGTGTCTTCGTCAGTTAGTTGCGCGCTGAAAATGTCGAACTCCGTCGCACATTCCCGTGCCAGATCAGCAAGCATCGCGCATGGGTCAGCCGGGACGAGAGCAAGGAATCCGGTGACTATTCCGGCTATGCACACGAACAGCGAAGCCCTGTCCGACCATCATACGATCACGCTGGACGTGCGACTCGCGTATTAACGGGACGCGAATGCCGACGGTGCCGAAAGGCCCCGAATTCGCAGTGACATATGCCGGTATGAGGGAAAGCCTGGCGCGCCCGGGAAGATTCGAACTCCCAACCTCCTGATCCGTAGTCAGACGCTCTATCCAGTTGAGCTACGGGCGCTTGGTCAAGGCGCGCGGAAGCTAATCAAATGCCTCACTGAATGCAAGTATGCGGACACCATATTGCAGCATCTCGAAATGCCGCGAAAATCCGGTCCAAAAGCCGCTTGCCCGGAGTCAGAGCAATCGGTAACATCCGGCGCAACCATTTGGCTAGACAGCAATTTTTGCGCGTTCGCCGCACCCGCGGTTTTTTTTTGGAGATCGCGCTGGCGTACTTGAGGGACAAGGGAGCGGATGACAACTAAACGCACCTGGTCGGCACTGGCCGGCGCAGCGCTTCTATTGGCGGCCTGCGATTTCACAGATCTCGCGCTAATTCCGTCCCTGACTGGCGAGTCCCCCTCCGGCGGCGACCGGCAGGTGATTCCCGCCAGCGCGGCCGAACGCAACCCGCAGCCGACCATCTCCGGCGCCCCGCCCCAGCTCGGCCAGAGCAACTTCCAGCCCGACGGCGTGACCGCCGGCCAGTCCACCGGAACCGAGGTGGGCCGCCGTGTCGAGCGCCTGCGCGGCGATCTCGGCCGCCTGCAGACCAGCATCGGCTCGAGCAACGAGGTCCTGCAGACGCTCCGCCAGCAGACCATCGCCAACGCGAATGCCTACCAGAGCCTTGTCGCCGATATACAGGCGCGCCTCCAGGTGGGCACGACCCCGGGCAACCCGAACCTCGTCGCGACCTGGACCCAGGCCCAGGCGACGCTGGACCAGATATCCGACGGCGTCGGCCAGATGAACAGCCTGTCAAACAGCGTCGCCGACAGCAGCTCGCTCGCCGCGTTCATTCTCGAATCCGTCCGCGCCACCTACGGCCTGTCGGGCGCGATCGACGAAGACCACCGCCAGCTCTCCGTGCTGGAGGACGAGGTCAATCGTACGGTCGTCCTAATCGACCGCCTGCTGAACGAGCTGAGTGAGGATGTCGCGCGCCAGACCAACTATGTCGGCCGCGAGCGCAGCGACCTGACCGTACTCTCCCTCGCCGTGAAGAACGGCGAGCTGTTCGGCACCAGCCTCGCGAACCGGGCGTTCGCGACCGCCGCGCCTGCGCGCGCGCAGAGCCAGGTCACGAACCTGGCGAACCGCCGCCCGCTCGTGGTGATCCGCTTCGACCGTCCGAACGTGCCCTACCAGGAGCCGCTCTTCACCGCGGCTACAGAGGCGCTCAATCGGCGTCCGGGTGCGGTGTTCGACATCGTCTCGATCGTGCCGCAGCAGGGCACGCCGGCGCAGGTCGCGCTGGCTGCGAACCAGTCACGGCGCAACGCCGAGCAGGTCATGCAGACCCTGATCCAGATGGGCCTGCCGAGCGATCGGCTGTCGCTGAGCTCAACCTCGAGCGCGAATGTGGGCAGCAACGAGGTGCACATCTACGTCCGGTAGCGTGCACCCGTGAGACCGGCTCCGGCCGGGTCGCCCCCCCTTCGTCGAAATACCGTCTTGTAACTAGCGGTCGCGCGCATCGAGCGCCTGGTCAAATGCGGCCAGCCGCGCGGCGACCCGCCCGTAGACGCTACCATCGGGGTAGGTTCCGTCCCCATCCCTGATACCGGCCTCGATCCCGGTGAACAGTTTGACCGCCTCGTCCACGTGGGCGGTGGAATAAACGTGGAACCGTCCCGCCGCGACATCCGCCGCGACATCGTCATCGAGGATGAGCGCCGGCTCGTTCGACCGGGGAAAGACGACGCCCTGTTCGCCAGTGAGTGGGCCCGCCGCGACGCAGGTGCGGTAGAAGCCCTCGGCTTTCTCGATCAGCCCTCCGATCGCCTGTACCTCGCCGCGCTGGTTGACTGAGCCGGTGACGGCCAGGTCCTGGCGCAGCGGCACGTCGGCGAGATCGGATAGGATCGCGAGGACCTCGGCCAGTGACGCGCTGTCCCCCTCGACCCCGCCATAGCTTTGCTCGAAGGTGATCGAAGCGTTGAAGGACAGGGGCGCGCGGCGTGCGAACATGCCGGCGAGGAACCCCTGGATCACCAGCGCACCCTTCTGCTGGATCGGCCCGCCGAGCGCCGTCTCGCGCTCGATGTTGGTGACCCCGCGCCGGCCGACCGAGGCGCGCGCCGTCACCCGCGCAGGCGTGCCGAACGCGTGGTCGCCCATATCGCGCACCGTGAGGCCGTTGATCTGCCCGATCGCATTGCCGATCGTGGAGATCATCACCGTGCCCCGCTCGATGGCCTCCTGGCTCCGGTCCTCGATTCGCCCGTTACGGTTGCGGCGGCTGTGGCGCGCCGACCGCACAGCATCAGCATCCACCGGTGCGCCCTTCCCGGCGGCGTAGATTGCCTCGTTCACGATATCCTCGACCAGCTCGAAGCGCGCGGATAGCTTTGACCGGTCCGCGGCGATGCGTGACGCATAGCCAAGCAGGTAATCGATCGCGTCCGGCGTACAGCGGGTGGCGCCATGCTTGTTCGCGAACCCCTGCAACAGCCCGGCATAGCAGCCGAGATTCTCCGGGCTCGCCGCCATGTCGGCATCGATCTCCGCCTTCACCTTAAAGTAGGCCTGGAACTCCGGATCGACGGAAAAGAAGGTGTAGTACCACTGCGGCTCGCCGACGATGATCACCTTGACGTCGAGCGCAACCGGCGCAGGCTTCGGCGCCCCAGCGACGGGAACGCCGCCGGCGCGGTGCTGCTCCTCCATCCGGATGACCCCGTCGCGCAACGCACCCTTGAGCTGCGCCCAGCTGTCCGGATGCGCGGCGATCGCCTCGGCCCGCAGCACGAGCACGCCGCCGTTGGCACGATGCAGCGCACCCGGCTGGATCAGCGTGTAGTCCGTCGCCAGAACGCCGCCCGCCTGGCGATACTCGATCTGGCCGAACAGGTTGGCGTAGGTCGGATTGCCCTCGAGCACGATGGGCGCCCCCGCGACCTCGCCGTTGTCGACCAGCAGATTGACGGCATAGCGCGCCTCGGCTGTTGGCTGCGGAGCGGCGGGCACGGCCGAGGCATCGCCTGCGCCGTCCGGCTGCGGCCGGAAGAGCGCCAGGTTGTCAAGCAGGTCCGCCCGGAAGGCGACCAGCCAGCGGTTCAGGCCCGGAATGTCCGAGAAGTCCGCGGTGAACGTATCGACGAGCCCATCCACCGCGTTCTCGGCGACCGTGCGATTGAGCTCCTGCACGCGTTCGGCGAGATCAGCCTGCAGGCGGGCGGCATCCCGGTTGATCTCGGCGAGCATATGGCTGACCTTCTGTCCCGCCGCTTCCATCCCCTCGCGTTCCGCCGCGGGCAGGTCCGACAGTTCACGCGGCTTCCCGTCCGCATCCATCGCCCCGACCATCAGGCCCTGGGGCGACTGCACCAGCGACAGGCCGGCCGCCTTGGCCTCGGCGCGCGCGGCCTCAATCGCCTTGCCGATTGCGGCCCGCATGGACGCCTCCTCGTGATGTAGGCGCTGCTGATACTCCTCGCGCGCGAAGGCCTGTTGCAGCGCCTCGCGCAGCCGGGGCATGAGCGCCGACATCGCATCGCGGAATCGCCGCCCCTGGCCCGCGGGCAGTCGAACCGCGAGCGGCTCGTTGCCGCGCCGGAAATTGTTCAGATAGATCCAGTCATCGGGTTTCGGGCCGCCGGCAAGGGCATCCTCGAGATAGACGAGAGTGGCCGTCATCCGGCCGCTACGATTCTCGCCGACGACGAAGATATTGAAGCCCGGGTCACGCGCATTCAGCCCGAACGCAAGCGCCTCGCGCGCGCGCGCGTGGCTCGATAGCGCGAACACCTGCACATCCGCACCAGCCTCGGCCGGCGTAAAGACCGGCAGCCCCGCTCCTTCGGCATCGATTTTACGGATTGCCATCGCACTCTCCCTTGCCGGCAAACTATACAATCCCGCACACGCACCATCCCACTCGTTTCGGCGCGTTGCGCGGGACATAATCTTCACATGCCCGTCACCAAGCGCCAATTCCTGGTCATCCTCCTGCTCGGCATGTTCTGCGCCTTGTCTGCGAACGCACAGACCGACCGGCTGGACGGGGCGGCCTTTGCCGAGGTGATCACCCGCCAGATCACCGCCTTCGCACGCGACGACGCCGCGGCGGCGTTCGCGTTCGCGAGTCCTGACATCCGTCAGCAGTTCGCGACCCCCGAACACTTCATGGCGATGGTGCGCAAGAGCTTCCGTCCGGTTTACCGGCCCCGTTCCTACAGCTTCGGCGCGCCCGCACTCCTCGACGGAGTACCGGTCCAGCCTGTCCGCGTGATCGGGCCCAACGGGCACGGCACCGTTGCCCTCTACCAGATGGAACGTCAGCCCGACGGCAGCTGGCGGATCGCCGGTGTAACGCTGCATCCGATCGGCGAACGCAGCATCTAGAATTGCTCAGACTTTGTTCCACAAGCTTCGCGGCGGAGACGATTGCACCAACCCCGGCACCGCCGCTTTAATACGCACTCGATTCTCATCCGAAATCAGCAACGGTATCGCCATGGTCAGCCCACAGCATGATTTTCCCGTCTCCTGGGAACAACTCCACCGCGACGCCAAAGCGCTCGCCTGGCGACTCACCGAGAAGGGCCCGTGGGAGCAGATCGTCGCCATCACCCGCGGCGGCCTCGTTCCCGCTGCGATCGTCGCACGCGAACTGGAGGTGCGCCTCGTCGACACCGTGTGTGTCTCTTCCTACGATCACCAGTCGCAGGGCGAAATTTCCGTCCTCAAGGGCATCGACGGTGATGGCGAGGCGACCCTGATCGTCGACGACCTGGTGGACACCGGCAACACGGCAAAGATCGTTCGCGAGCTCCTGCCCAAGGCCCATCTTGCGACGGTTTATGCGAAACCCGCCGGACGGCCGCTGGTCGATACCTTCGTCACCGAGGTCAGCCAGGACACGTGGATTCACTTCCCCTGGGATCTCGAACTCAAGTTCGT
>JAYPRP010000001.1:0-49884 GCA_038132575.1 Rhodospirillaceae bacterium | reverse complement strand
AGCGTATCGGCCGCATGGACCCCGCGCGCAATCGCCCTGGACAGGCAGTCCGCCGCCGCCATGCCGATGCGTGCGACATCACGCACCGGATCGGCAAGCGCGACCCGCCTCGTTGAAAGAGCGAAGACGACATCACCGTCCATGGGCGTAAAGACCGGCCGGATGGCGCGCGCCATCCCCGCCTGGGCCATTTTCGCGACCCGCGCGGCCTGCACCTTCGTCAGCATGACATCGGTCGCGACGACGGCCAGGGTCGTGTTCGGTGCCGCGTCGCGCACGCCATACTTGTCGAGCGGATGATCCGGTATCTCGAGCGTCGCGGCGCCCCCGCGCCCGCCAAACTCTCCGCCGCGCTCGAACGGACCGGCGAGGAACTGCCCCGCGCTGTTCGCGACAACACTTCCCAACGCGTTCACGGCGGCCAAGGCCCCGACGGTCACACCGCCGTCGATAACGAGCGATGCGCTCCCCTGGCCGCCTTTAAGCCGACGTCCGTCATGGCCGGTCGTGGTCGCACCATATCCCGCGCCTGCATTGCCGAGGACGACATTGCCGCCCGCGTCCGCAACCGCTGCCCGGGCCAGGGCGCGGTAGGGCAGGCTGGTGTCGGATGCCTCACGGAACGCGGTCTTGTCGCCGCCGTTCAGGAGATCGAACAGAATCGCGGTCGGCACAATCGGCACATGCAGATCGCCGACCACGAAGCCCCGCCCCCTCTCGGCCAGCCACCCCATCACGCCGTCCGCCGCGCTGAGCCCGAAGGCCGATCCGCCGGCGAGCACGACCGCATCGACCGCATCCACGGCGCCCTCGGGGCGAAGAAGCTCGAGCTCGCGGGTGCCGGTGCCGCCACCCTGCACATCGACAGCGGCAACCGCACGCACATCCGGCAGCACGACGGTGACCCCCGTCCGCACCACCGCGTCCTCGGCCGAACCAACGGCCAGCCCCGGCACATCCGTGATCGCGTTCCGCGCACCCGGCTCCGTCATGTCTCGCCCCGCAGAAGTTCCAGTGCCGTCGCCGCCATCACCTTGGCGGAAACGAGCATGTCGTCGATATCGACATACTCGTCAGGTTGGTGCGCCAGCTCGAGGATTCCCGGCCCGTAGGCAACGCAATCCCTTAGCTTACCGACCCGCCAGACATGCTTCTGGTCATAGGTGCCGGGCGACGCGACATGGCGCGACGGCGCGCCCAGCACGCGTTCGATGTTGCGGTCGAGCGCACATACCAGAGGCGATTCGGGCGGCGTCAGGGTCGGCGGCACCGACCAGAGCTCACGTAGCTCGTATGCAAAGCCCTCGCGCTCCGCCGTCAGCCGGTCGAGAATCTCAACGACCTCGGCGCGCACCTCGGCCTCGTCCTCTTCCATCAGGTAACGCCGGTCCAGCACCACGCGGCACCGGTCGGCGACCAGAGCCGACGGGAACCCGTTTGCCATGTCCTGTTCGTCGAGACCGCCATGAATCGAGTTGAAGTTGAGGGTCGAACGACGCGCCGCGTCGGGGATCACCGGCATCGCCGTATGGCGCTGGGCAAGCCGGGGATACAGCTCGCGTTCGACCAACTCCAGGAACGCTGCCATGCCGCGAATGGCCGAGATGCCGAGGAACGGCATCGAACCGTGGGCGATCCGCCCGCGCACTTCGATTTCTGCCCACCAGACCCCGCGATGGCCGAGGCAGACACTGTCTTTGTAGAGCGGCTCGGGAATGATGACATGGTCCACCCGCGGCCGCGAGAAATGGCCGCGTTCAGCCAGCCAGGCGACGCCGGCATAGCCACCCGATTCCTCATCCACGGTCCCGGATATCTCGATCGCTCCGGGGAACGGTGCTCCCGCTTCCAGCAGCGCCTCGACGGCAATCACGCTGGCCGCGAGTCCGCCCTTCATGTCGCAGGTGCCGCGGCCCCAGACACGACCGTCGCGGACGTCGCCGCCGAACGGATCGACGGTCCAGCCCTCGCCCGGTTCGACCACGTCGATATGGCTGTTGAAATGTACGCAAGGACCATCCCCATCGCCCTCGATACGCGCGACGACGTTGGTCCGGGGATACGCATCGCTATCGCCGAGCGCACCCTCTGCGCGCAGATACTCGACGGCGAAACCCCGTGCGGCGAGACGCTCGCCGAGAAAACGTGCGCAGGCCTCGTAGGCATCACCCGGGGGGTTGATCGTCGGAATCCGCACGAGATCCGATGTCAGGGACGCGAGTGCGTCGGCCTGCGCGTCGATGCGGTGAAACAGGTCGTCGATTTCCAGTCCGGACATAAAGGCAAGCTAGAGTGGTTCATTCTCTCCAGACAAGGCTTTAGAGTGCCGCCGATGACCGCCCTGGCCGAAAGCATCTCCGCGCTGCCGCAAGTTCGCCTGCAGGCCGGACGCCACAAGCGCGCCCGCCAGGGCCATCCGTGGGTGTTCTCGAACGAGATCGAGATGGACGCCGGCGCCAAGGCGCTGCCACCCGGCGGACTGGTCCAGCTCATCGACGCGAGCGACCGCAGCCTCGGGGTCGCCACCTTCAATCCGCACCCGCTGATCGCAGCGCGCATCCTGAGCCGGGACCCCGCGGCAGTCGTCGACGGCGACTTTATCGCCGCACGGCTGCGTGCTGCGCTCGCCGTCCGCGAGGGTCTCTACAGCGTTCCCTACTATCGGCTGATCCATGCCGAAGCCGACGGCCTTCCGGGGCTGATCGTCGACCGGTTTGGCGATGTCTGCGTTGCGCAGGTGAATACGGCAGGAATGGAAATGCTTGGCGACGCGCTGACCGGGGCCCTGCAGGACGTGCTCGCGCCGAAGACAATCCTCTTCCGCAATGACAGTGCGGTGCGGAACCTGGAGGGGCTGACCCAGGAAGTGCGGATCGTCGGCGCCGAACTCGGTGGCCCGATCGAGGTACTCGAGAATGGCGGGGTCTTTCAGGCCGACCCGCGCGCCGGACAGAAGACGGGCTGGTTCTATGACCAGCGCGACAACCGCGCCTTCGTCGCCGCACTCGCCAAGGGCAAACGGGTCGCCGACTTCTATTCCTACACGGGCGGCTTCGCCGTCTCGGCCGCACTGGCGGGCGCGGCGGAGGTGCACGCCTTCGACCGGTCCCAGGCTGCCCTCGATTTCGCGAGCCAGGCCGCCAGGGCGAACGGCGTGGACGGGAAGTTTGCCGCCACCCGCGGGGATGTGTTCCAGCTCCTGCACGGCTTTGCCGAAGCCGGCGAGACCTTTGACGTGGTCGTCGCGGACCCGCCCGCCTTCGTGAAGTCCAAGAAGGACTACCAGGCCGGTATTCGCGGATATCGCAAGCTGTTCCGGCTGGCGGCACAGGCCGTGGCGCCAGGCGGCTTTCTGTTCGCCGCGTCCTGTTCGCATCACGTGGACCCGCCGAGCTTCGCCGAGGCAGTGCGCCGTGCGCTCTCGGAAGCCGGGCGCAGCGGCCGCATACTGCGAAGCGCCGGCGCCGCGCCGGACCATCCGGTGCACCCGTTCCTGCCGGAGACGGGCTATCTCAAGGGTCAGATGATCCAGCTCGACTAGGCGTTATTGTTCCGCGACGTCGTTCAGCAACGAGTCATAGTTGTCGATGTCGAGGGCGTGTTGGAGCTCGCTGGCGAGTTCCGGGCCGGCATACTTCCTCAGATGGGCCAGGGCACCGGTTACGGAACCGCCGAAATCCTCCTGGAACCAGTCGTAGACACTTTATGCGATGACCGATCCGCCGCGCACCGCGACGCCGCGGGGATGATTCACATAAGCAACCGCGTTCGCCTCCAGAAGCGTTTCCATCTGCGCGGCGGTGTAGGCCGTGTCGATCAGGTTGGGGCAGCCGATCGACGCACAATTGACGGCGTAGTGAATGCGCGGGTCCTTCCAGATGGGCCGCAGGATGCGATGCTCGATGTCGTTGAGGGACACCTCCTCGCCCTCGATCGTGACCAGTTTCCTGCCCCACGGGCCAACCGCGAAGAGCCCGGGCGAGATCCCGATCTTCAGGATCGAACCGACAGGGTAGTGATCAAGCACCACCTGAACCGTCAGCGCGTTGTAAAGGTTGATCCAGTAGGCCTGCTGCTCACCGCGGTTGAGCGTGCTGACCGGCAACTCTGCCAGTCGCGCGACATAGTCATCGAGCGCTGCCCGGTCGCGCGCGGCAAGCCCGGTATAATCGAATCGGACGACGCCCGCGTATCGAGCTGCAGCAGTCGGGTCCAGTCGGCGTGATCGATCACCGCGTTCGAGGCCGGATCGTGCGCCGACCATCGCGGCCAGAGTTCCGACCGGGGCGCCGCCATCGCCGGCGCAGCGAACAAGGCGAGCAGCAAGACGCTGCCGCAGGCAGCCGCGACCAGTTTGCGAAGGGAGACGGCGTGAGACGGGTCCATGACCCACATGTTGGTTCGATGCACGCCGACCGAAACCGGCCTCACGGCGAATTGAGGGCCGTCAGGACTCGCTCCGGAAGGTCAGGCGAAACACGGTTCCGTCGTCTCCCGAGGACACCATCTCCAGATCGCCGCCATGGGCCTGCATCACATCGCGAGCGATCACCAGCCCGAGGCCGGTCCCGCCCTGCCGCGCCGATCCCTTGAACGGCTTGAAGAGACTTTCACGCGCCGCCTGTGCAAGCCCAGGACCATCGTCCGAAATATCGACGAGCAGATCGGTCCCTTTCGGCGATGCGAGTGAAATTACGGCACTGCGCGCGCCCGCCTCGAAGGCATTACGGCCCAGATTGGCGAAAACGCGATGGATCTGGTCCCGGTCGGCCTCGACAATCGTATCCAAGGGGACCTCGTTCACGACCTTCGGCCCGGAACAGGGTGCATCACTCTCACCGTCCGACAGCACCGACAGATCCGACGCGATCTCGTCTATCAGTGCGTGCAGGCGAAACCGCGTATGGGTCAGTTGGGGGCCCTCGTCGCGCGCATAGTTGAGGGTCTGGGTGCACAAGTTGATGGCGCGGTCGATGGCCTGGATGAGCGGCGCCGCGACACGCTTGACCTCCGGGTTATCGACGACCGACAAGCGGTCGGACATGAGGACAGCCGTCGACAAAATCCCGCGCAAGTCATGGTTGACCTTGCTCATCGCCGAACCGAGCGCCGCCAAATGCTCCTGCTGGCGTAGCGCCCCGCGAAGGTCGGTCTGCATCTCGGCCAGCACCGACTGTGCAACGCCGATCTCGTCTGTCCGCCGGGTCCTCTCGACCCCGACGGACGGATCCTTCGGGTCTTGCGCAAACCGCGTGATCTCCTCGGTAATGCGGCGCATGGGCCGGACCATCAGCCATTGCAGAGAGAGGTAAAGGAGCGCCCCGGTCACCAGAGAAATCAGGACCGACAGGAGAAGGATGTTGCGGGAATAGGCCAGCATCTCGGCACGCAGGTTTGCCTCGTTCAACAGGACCTCGACCTGCAGGTCAGGCTCCTGGCCAGTGGGGCTGATCAGGCGCAGCGTTGGCGCGCCCGAACGGAACATGGTGGCGAAGGCCGCCCCGATATTCGCGAACAGCGAGCCTTCGGCGAGGTTGACCGTGACGTCGACGGGCGGTGGCGGGCCCGTGTAGAGCAGGAGGCGGCGGTCGGCCAGGCTGAGCACGACCGCATAGGCATCGGCGCGCGCCAGGAGCTTCGCCTTCAGGTCCTCGCTAATCAGCTCCGAGGGGGCCGCTTCGAGCGCGAGGACCGCCAGATGGGCCGAATCGGCCTGGTCCTTGAGCCAGTTTGTCCGAAAGTTCGAAACCGACGGCGCGTAGATCAGGACTTCGGCCAGCATGACGAACAAGATCGTCAGGACCAGCAGCCGCGCCGAGAGGGACCGCGCGAACGGCGGGAGCGAGAATTTCCGCGACCGGATCATGACGCGGCATATTTAGCAGAATTCGGCTGTGCCGGTCAGTCACACGACCTTGGTCACTAGCCGAACCTGCCGAGGAAGCGTACGACCTTGCGGGTACGGTCGGAAAAAAGCGACGGGGTGTAGTACGCGCCGGCGGCCCGCGTGTTGATCTCGCCAAGGGTCGGATAGGGCGCGATCATCTGTGCCATGGCACCGATCTTTAATTTCTGGGAAATCGCGAGGATCCAGGGTTGGATCAGCTCGCCCGCATGATGGCCGACAATACCAGCCCCGAGGATTCGTCCCTTCGGGCCGACGACGGCCTTGACCATACCTTCTGTCCGCCGCTCGGTCCGCGCGCGATCATTCTCCGCAAACTCGGCCGTCACGACGCGAACGGTGTCCCCGTGCTTCTCACGCGCGGCCGCCTCGGTCATTCCGACATTCGCCAGTTCCGGGTCCGTATAGGTCACCCAGGGGACCGCGTCGTAATTCACCTTCGCCGGCATCCGGAACAGCGCGTTCCGGATGACGATGCCCGCGTGATACCCCGCGATGTGGGTAAAATGGTAACGGCCGGCCACATCGCCGATGGCGAAGATGCGTTTGTTCGTCGTCCGCAGACGCGCATCGACCTCGATGCCCCGGCGGTCGTGTGCGACGCCCGCGGCGTCGAGATCGAGACCGGACAGGTTGGGCGAGCGCCCGACCGCGACCAGGATGTGGCTCCCGGCAATCTCGAAGCTGCGATCGCCATGCTCGCAGACCACCGCGAGACCACCGTCGGCCGGCTTCACCGCAACCACCTTCGTGTCCTCGTGAAGGTCAATGCCCTCGGCCTCCAGCCGCGCGCGCACCACGGCGACCAGGTCGCGATCGTCGGGCCCCATGATCCGGAAAGCCTCGAGCACCGTGACCTTCGCACCCAGGCGGCGATGGGCCTGCGCCATCTCGAGCCCGATGGGACCACCGCCCACGACGATGAGATGGTCGGGGCGTTCGCGCAGATCGAACACGGTCTCGTTGGTGAGGAACTGGACCTGGTCGAGACCGGGGATCGGCGGCACGGCGGGCGAAGACCCCGTGGCGATGATGAACCGTCGGGCGCGCACCCGGGTGCCGCCCTCGCCGACCACCTCGCGCGGACCGGTAAACTTCGCACCCTCCTGGATCACGTCGACGCCCAGATCCTCGAAGCGCTCGACGCTGTCGTGGGGAGCAATGCCCGCGATCACGCCATGGACATGATCGTTGACCGCGGCAAAGTCGATCTCCGCGCCCGATCCGTTCACGCCAAACTGGCTGGTGTGGCCGTAGTGGGCCGCTGCATGACCGGCCGCCAGAAGGGCCTTGGACGGAACACAGCCATAGTTGAGGCAGTCACCCCCCATCTTTCCGCGTTCGAACAGCGCCACGCTGGCGCCCATCTGAACGCCCCCCGCGGCAACCGACAGGCCGCCCGAGCCCGCGCCGATAACACACAGGTCCACTTGTCGTGTTTCGCTCATGACAGCACCAATTTCAGGGATTCAGGGAGGGATTCAGGAAGCCGCCGACGGGGAGCCGCTCTTCCGCGCCTGGACCTTCTTGTAGATCACCGGCAGCAGGGCCAGCACGGCAAGCCCGACGAGCGGCCCGAGGATTTCCGGCCGAAAGATGATCCCCAGGTCCGGGTCCCGACCGGCATCGATCAGGGCGCCGAGGCCGTTGCCGACAGAGGCGTAGACGAACGTGCCCGGAATGATCCCGAAGAAGGTGCCGATCACATAGGTTGTGGTCGAGACGCCGAGGAAGGCCGGGACCAGGTTGACGAGCCAGAAGGGAAAGAGCGGAATCAGGCGCAGGACGAGCAGATAGCTCAGGGCGTTGCTGCGGAACCCGTCCTCCATCTTCGACATGAACGGCCCGGCCTTGGCACGCAATACATCGCCCAGCGCCGTCCGCGCGATCAGGAAAAGCGCCGTCGCGCCGATCGTCGCCCCGACGACCACGACCAGTCCACCACCGATTGCGCCGAACAGGAAACCGCCCGCGATGGTCATGATCGCGCCCCCGGGCAGCGAGAAGGCGATCACAACCGCATAGATCAGAACGAAGGCCAGGATCGCGACGAGCCCGTTCTCATTCACCAGCATGCGCAGGGTCTCCCGGTTTTCCGTGAGTGCCTCGAGCGAGACGAAGCGATCGAGACCCAGGGCAAAAAACACCACAAAACCGCCGATCAGAGAGGCGATCGGGAGAATTCGGCGGAACAGGAGCGTCTGGACCGAAGCCTTGCCGGCCGGGGATGTATCGGACTGGGTCATCGCGTGCTTTTCCTTCTTGGCTGCGAAACTACTTGGTGCATAGCGGCGATCTCAACCATTCACCAATGCGTGACTTTTCATCTCCGTTAACACCGCGCGGGTCCGTTGACTTCCATCGGCTGAAACCGTATACAGCGCGCCGACTTGCAGGGCCTTCTGGGCAATGGAGAATTCGCGTGAAGCGGACATTTCAACCGAGCAACCTGGTGCGCAAGCGCCGCCACGGGTTTCGTTCCCGAATGAAGTCCGTGGGCGGGCGGCGTGTCTTGGCGCGCCGGCGGGCGCGAGGCCGCAAAAAACTGAGCGCCTGAACGGTGCCGGGCGCGGCATGGACCGCGCGGGCACGATTACCGGGATTGATGAACGCATGACGACGACGGCGGAGGCAACAACGCCGGGTTCGGTCGGCCGCACGGTTTCGACAATCGCGCGTCTGCCTAAGCGTCGTGACTTTCTGCGCATCGCCGCGGCGAAGCGGCGCTGGGCGCAGCCCGGCCTCGTTTTACAGGCCGCGCCGGCCCCGGACGACGCCTGCCTGGACCGGGACACCATCCGTGTTGGCTTCACGGCCACCCGGAAAATTGGCGGCGCGGTGGTCCGGAACCGAGCGCGGCGGCGCCTGCGCGCAGCCGTTCGTGACGTGATGACCACCCAGGCGCGTGGCGGTCTCGACTATGTCCTGATTGCACGTGCCGGAACCGCCGGGCGAAACTACGCCGCCCTGAAGGACGATCTTGTCACGGCGCTCGGGCGATGCGATGCGCTCGCAAATGAACAAGGATAACCGCCGGCCCATGACCCATCTGTCACGCCTCCCGGTGCTGCTGTTGCGGGCCCTCATCCTGGTCTGGCAATGGATTCTGTCGCCCGTCATGGGCGCGAACTGCCGCTACGAGCCGAGCTGCTCGCGCTACGCGGCGGAGGCGCTGTCGCGGCACGGCCTGCTGCGCGGCGGCTGTCTGGCCGCGCGCCGCATCCTCAGCTGCAACCCCTGGGGCGGCGCCGGGTACGACCCTGTGCCCGCCAACCGATGTGCGGATCACAACAACGAACACGACCACCGCCGGCATGGCGTGTCCATGCCCGCGCCGCGGAGCTAGGCGACGATGGACACCAAGAACCTAATTCTCGCGATCGCCCTGTCCCTCGCCATTCTCCTGGGCTGGCAGACCTTCGTCGAGCAACCGCGCCAGGCCGAGCGCCAGGCCGAACTCGAACGCCAGGAGCTGGCGGCGGGGCGCGACCCGAACACGATCGGCGTGCCGTCGGTCCCGTCTGCGGGCGGCACGGCCCAGCCCGCCGCTCCGACGGGTCCGCGCGCGCGCGAAGAGGTGATCGCCGAAACCCCGCGCATCAACATCCGCACACCGGCGCTCAGCGGCACCATCAACCTTGTCGGCGGACGGTTTGACGACCTCACCCTGAGCGAATATCGCGCCACCATCGAGCCCGACAGCAAGAACATTACGTTGCTGTCGCCCAGGGGTTCGGAGGAGCCCTATTTCGCGGAGTTCGGCTGGCTGACCGGAAACGGCACGGTATCCGGCGGCGGCCAGACCCGCTGGACCGCAAACCAGAACGAACTGACAGTCGACAGTCCGGTGGTCCTGACGACCCGAACCGACGACGGGATGGTCCTGACCCGGACGATCGCGGTCGATGACCATTTCATGTTCACCGTGACGGACCGCATCCAGAACGCGACCTTGGCGCCCGTGAACGTCAGCCAGTTCGGGCGGATCACACGGGTCAACGAGCCCGACACGCTGGGCTTCTTCATCCTGCACGAAGGCCCGATCGGCATCCTTGGCGACACGCTGCACGAGATTGATTACGACGATCTCGAGGACGAGCCCGAAACACCCCGGGACTTCGAGTCCGAGGGTGGCTGGCTGGGCTTCACGGACATCTACTGGCTGACGGCGCTGATCCCGGATCAGGACACGGAAGTCGACGCACGGTTCCTGTTCGACACCACGCCGTCGGGAGCCAACCTCTACCAGTCGGATTATCGCGGTGCGGCGATCGCACTGGCCGCGGGCGAGAGCACGGAGGTCACCACGCGCTTCTTCGCCGGCGCCAAGGTTTTCAACCTCCTGACCGACTATCGCGACAACCTCGGCATCGAACGCTTCGAGATGTCGATCGATTTCGGCTGGTTCTTTTTCCTGACCAAGCCGCTGCTCGATGTCATCATCTTCTTCGCCGAGTTCCTCGGCAACTTCGGGCTCTCGATCCTGCTCGTAACTGTGATTATCAAGCTGTTTTTCTTCCCGCTGGCGAACAAGTCCTACAGGTCGATGAGCGCCATGAAGGCGCTGCAGCCGAAGATGCAGGAACTGCGGGAGAAGTATGCCGACGACAAACCGGCAATGCAGCGCGAGTTGATGGCGATGTACAAGCGCGAGAAGGTGAACCCGGTATCGGGTTGCCTGCCGATTGCCCTGCAGATCCCGGTCTTCTTTGCGCTTTACAAGGTCCTGTTCATCTCGATCGAGATGCGCCACGCCCCCTTCTACGGCTGGGTACAGGACCTGTCGGCTCCCGATCCGCTGAACATCCTGACGCTGTTCGGGGCGATTCCCTGGGATCCGCCGTTCGGGCTCGCGCTTGGTGCCTGGCCGATCCTCATGGGAATCACCATGTTCCTTCAGCAGAAGCTGAACCCGGCGCCGGCGGACCCTGTCCAGGCCAAGATCTTCTTGTTGATGCCGGTCATGTTCACCATTTTCCTAGCGAGTTTCCCCGTCGGTCTGGTGATCTACTGGACCTGGAACAACCTGCTCTCGATCACCCAGCAATACGTCATCATGCGACGCATGGGGGTTTCCGTCGGCGGCGGAAAAACCGACTGACTCCATGGCCGGCGACGATGGCGCGGCGACGGACGCCGAACTCGCGGCGGCGCGGCACCTGTTCGCGCAAGAGTGCAGCTTTGTGCGCGGCGTCGCACGGCTGCCAGACCTGCCCGACCCCGTGCTCCCGGAAATCGCCTTCGCGGGACGTTCGAATGTCGGCAAGTCGAGCCTTCTGAACGCGCTCACCAACCGCAAGACACTCGCGCGCACAAGCAATACGCCCGGGCGCACACGCGAACTGAATTTCTTCGATCTCGCTGGCCGGCTGATGCTGGTCGACCTGCCCGGCTACGGCTACGCGCGGGCATCGAAGACTGATATTGCCCGCTGGAACACGATCCTGCGGGACTATCTGCGCGGCCGGCCCAACCTGCACCGGCTCTGCCTGCTCGTCGACTCGCGGCGCGGGATCAAGGACGGCGACCGCGAGATGATGGCCATGCTCGACGCCGCCGCCGTGGTCTATCGCATCGTGCTGACCAAGGCCGATAAGCCAAAGTCCGGCGAGCTTGCAGAGCTGACCGCCGCGGTCTCGGCAGAGCTGAAGGACCATCCGGCCGCCCTGCCCGAGCCAATCGTTACGAGCGCGCGCAAGGCCACCGGGATCAGCGCGCTTCAGGCAGACCTGGCCGCGCTGGCGAATGTCGATTGAATTGGGCTAAGTTCCCGCCGGTCCCCGAACCCTAGGGCGACCGTAAAAACGAACGGACAGCATGATGGCCCAGGACCAAGCGCCACCGCCCGAAGAACTGCTCGCCAAGGCCGGCGTCCTCGCCGAAGCGCTCCCCTATATGCGCCAGTTCGCCGGCCGCCGCTTCGTCATCAAGTATGGCGGCCACGCCATGGGAGACGCCGAACTGGCGGGTGCCTTCGCACGCGATATCGTGTTGCTGAAGCAGGTGGGTATAGACCCCGTCATCGTGCATGGCGGGGGACCGCAGATCGGCGCCATGCTCGAACGGCTGAAGATCAAGAGCGAGTTCATCGACGGGCTGCGAGTAACCGACGAGGAGACCGTCGACATTGTCGAGATGGTCCTGTCGGGATCGATCAACAAGCAGATCGTGTCCGCCATCAACGCGGCGGGCGGGCGCGCGGTCGGCCTCTCGGGCAAGGATGGCGGGCTGATGTCCGTCCGCAAGCTGCGGCGCACCCGGCGCGAGACCGATTCGAACATCGAGAAGATTCTCGATCTCGGGTTCGTCGGCGAGCCGTCACGCGTCGATCCCGAGCTTCTGAACAGCCTGACCCAGGCGGATATCATCCCGGTGATCGCCCCGATCGGGGTCGGCGAGGACGGCGCGACCTACAATGTGAACGCCGATACGGCGGCGGGCGCGATCGCCTCCGCACTCGAGGCTACGCGCCTGCTCATGCTGACCGACGTCGTCGGGGTGATGGACACGGACGGCAACCTGATCGCGGACATGGGCGTGGACCAGGCCCGGCAGCTGATCGCGGACGGCACCATCAGCGGCGGGATGATTCCCAAGGTGGAAACCTGCATAGACGCGGTCGAGAAGGACGTCGAGGCATCGGTCATCATGGATGGCCGCGCGGCGCACTCTCTGCTGATCGAGATTTTCACCGAGCACGGTCTCGGCACCGCGATCTGGGCCTCCTGACCCGCATGCGGGCGGCCTAGGCCGAAGCGGACAACCGCAGGTTGGCCGCCATCGGCCGACGCATATCAAACAGGATCGACAGCGTATCGAACAGCTCGGTCAGCTGCTCGTGGCGCAGGCGCCGCCCGTAGGTCT
The DNA here is from genome assembly GCA_038132575.1 of Rhodospirillaceae bacterium. GTDB lineage: Bacteria > Pseudomonadota > Alphaproteobacteria > UBA6615 > UBA6615 > UBA8079. Next base: position 37,115 of record JAYPRP010000001.1, on the reverse strand, counting down.
CGGTCATCTTCGACCAGACGTTCAGCGCGTGAATGTTTGCACTCAGGCAGGTCGCGAGGTTCGTGTAGTCCTCGTCCGCGGTGGACAGGAAATCCTTGAAGGCTCGCGGCTGGTTCATTTCGATGAATGCGCGGTAGCTTTGTTCATAGTTGCTGAGCACGAACTTGATGCTGCGGTAGGTGTCGCGCACCTTGTCACGCAAGCCGATCCAGCTTCCTCTGGTCGGCCTCGTGTACGAAGTCCTTCAGCCGAGCGCCCTTCAGCTCCCCGGCCTCACGTCCCGTGAAGGCCTTCGTCGCGCCGAACGCGAAGGTGATGTCGCCGGACGCGCCGAGCTCAAACAGAAGATCCGCATTGCAGAATGCCAGCGCGACAAACCGGTCGCGCTCTGCGCGCAGATTGCTCACATCACCGCGCCTGTCGTCAGACAACGAGATTTTTCCGGGGATTGACTCAATCCCTTGTCTCCGCTTCGTTTCAACGGTCTCCGCAGCACATGAACGGTGCGTGGATTGATCCAATACGATCCAATCGTAAGAGACACGCAGTTAACGAAGTCTTAATGGCACCCGCTTGATCGCAGCTTGTTTTGTCAGGAAATTCAGGGATTTGAAGACGGCATGAAACCCATCGTGGAGCTGCGTGAGAGCGAAAGCTGGATCTTCGATCTCGACAACACCCTCTATCCCGCATCGACCGGCCTGATGGCGCAGGTCTCGTCCCGGATGACGGCGTTCGTCGCGGACCTCCTGCGGGTCGAACCCGAGCATGCCCTGGTGGAGCAGAAGCGCATGTTCCGCGAACACGGGACCACGTTGCGCGGCCTCATGAACGATCACGCCGTCGACCCGACCGAGTTCATGAAATACGTGCACGCGGTCGATTACGGGCTCGTGGACGCGAGCCCCCGGCTTGCGCGCGCGCTCGACGCGCTTCCCGGCCAGAAGATCATCTATACCAACGCATCGGTCGCCCATGCCGAGACCGTGCTCGAACGGCTCGGCGTGGGACATGCATTCAACGGCATCTTCGATGTCGCGGCGGCCGACTATGTGCCCAAGCCCCACCCGCGTTCGTACGATATCCTTGCCGCCCGTCACGCGATCGACCCGGGGCACGCGGTGATGGTCGAGGATCTGGCCCACAACCTCGCACCGGCCGCGGCCATGGGCATGACGACTGTCTGGGTCCAGGCGGACGGCCCCGCGGACGCCCACTGGGCAGCACCGGGTGAAGACGACGATCACGTTCACCACCGGACCGACGATCTGGTGGGCTGGCTCGAGGACGTCGTCGCCGCGCAAGGCTGAGCCGGGATGCAGAATCGGGCGAACCGCGTTGACAGAGGGGCCCGCACGCCGCCATCTTCGCGCCGCCATCCAACCGCGCGGCCGAGCCGCGCAACGAGGGGAAGAGATCATGAGCACGAGTGACCTGCAATCGGCGATCGAGACCGCCTGGGAAAATCGCGAATCCCTGACACCGGCGACAACCGGCGCGGATCGCGAGGCCGTGGAGACGGCGCTGGCGGATCTCGACAGCGGCGCGGCACGCGTCGCCGAGAAGATCGACGGTGCGTGGCGGGTGAATGAATGGCTGAAGAAGGCCGTGCTCCTGTCGTTCCGACTGAACGACATGGAGATCATTCCCGGCGGCCCCGGCACCGGCACCGCCTGGTGGGACAAGGTTCCGTCCAAGTTCGCCGGCTGGGGCGCTTCCGAGTTCGAGGCCGCCGGCTTCCGCGCGGTGCCGAACGCGGTGGTCCGCCACTCCGCCTACATCGCGCCCGGCGCGGTGCTGATGCCGAGCTTCGTCAATTTGGGCGCCTATGTCGGCAGCGGCACGATGGTCGACACCTGGGCGACCGTGGGAAGCTGCGCGCAGATCGGTGCGAACGTACATCTGTCCGGCGGTGCCGGCATCGGTGGCGTGCTCGAACCCCTGCAGGCCAACCCGGTGATCATCGAGGACAATTGCTTTATCGGCGCCCGCTCGGAAGTGGCCGAGGGCGTGATCGTCGAGGAAGGCGCCGTCCTGTCCATGGGCGTCTACCTGGGCGCATCGACCAAGATCGTCGATCGCGAAACCGGCGAGACGACCATGGGCCGCGTGCCCGCCTATTCCGTTGTGGTGCCGGGAAGCCTGCCCGGCAAGCCGCTGCCGGACGGGAGCCCCGGGCCCAGCCTGTACTGCGCGGTTATCGTCAAGCAGGTCGACGCGCAGACCCGCTCGAAGACCTCGATCAACGAGCTGCTGCGCGACTGAGTACGCGAACGCACATGAGCGCCGCCGCATCCCCCTCGACGGACAACCCGATCGCCCTCGCACAGGCGTTGATCCGCTGCCCGAGCGTCACGCCCGAGGACGGCGGCGCGCTTGGCGTGCTCGAAACTGCGCTCGCGGAGCTCGGGTTCGCGGTGAATCGGCTGCGGTTCACCGACATCGACACCCCCGACGTGGACAATCTCTACGCGCGGCTCGGCGAGAACGGGCCGAACTTCTGCTTTGCCGGACATACCGACGTCGTCCCGGTGGGCGACAACGGCGCCTGGTCGAACGATCCGTTCGCGGGCGAGGTACGGGACGGAAAGCTCTACGGGCGCGGTGCAGCCGACATGAAAAGCGCGATCGCGGCCTTTGCGACCGCCACCGCGCGGCTGATCGAACGATATGGCGCGCCCGACAGCTGGGAAACCCCGGGCTCGATCAGCCTGCTCATCACCGGCGACGAGGAAGGGCCGGCCATCAACGGTACCCGGAAGGTGCTCGACTGGCTCGCGGACAAGGGCGAGACCCTCGACGCCTGCCTGGTCGGCGAGCCGACCAACCCGGACGCGATGGGCGACATGATCAAGATTGGCCGCCGGGGCAGCCTGACCGGACATCTCACCGTACGGGGCATCCAGGGTCACACGGCCTATCCCCACCTGGCGGACAATCCCGCGCATCACATGGTGCGGCTGCTCGGCGCGCTCACGGCAACGCCGCTGGACCAGGGCACGGAACACTTTCAGCCCTCGACGCTCCAGATAAGCACCATCGATATCGCCAACCCCACGACCAATGTCATCCCGGGCGAGGCCCGCGCATCCTTCAACATCCGGTACTGCGATCTCCACGATTCCGAAAGCCTGACGGCCTGGCTGCGCGAAACGCTCGACGCGGCCGCAGATGGCGCAGATTTCAGCCTCGATGTCCGGGTAACGGGCGAGGCCTTCCTGACCCCGCCCGGACCGCTGAGCGACGCGATTTCCGGCGCGGTTGCGTCCGTGACGGGACGTACGCCCGAGCTAAGCACGACCGGCGGCACGTCGGATGCGCGTTTCATCAAGGACTTTTGCCCGGTCGCGGAGTTCGGACTGGTCGGTCAGACCATGCACAAGGTCGACGAGAATGTGAGTTGCGCCGACATCGAGACGCTCGCTGAAATATACCTGCGGGTGCTCGAGACGTATTTCGGGCTGGCCCGCTAACGATCGAGGGTGCGCTGTTGCGCACGATACGCACATTCTGGAAGCCGCCCACGGCATATTCGGCGCCTGGCGCCTGCTGCACTTCGATCGCTCCGGCCTGAGTCATTTCAAGCCGACGCGAGCAGGCTTCTGGAACTCGTTCTGGGTCGCGATCGTCGCGCTCCCCGCTGAGGCCATCATGAGCCTGCTGGTGCTGTCGGCGATCCCCGAGACCGCACCGGAGGCCGGGCCGGGCCGCGTCGCGCTGGTCTTCGTGATGATCTTCGCCGTGCGCTGGCTCGCCTACCTGGTAGTGATCGCCGAGATTTCGGAGCTGATCCAGCGCGGCGAGAACTTCGTCACCTACTCGGTCGCCTACAACTGGTCCCAGATCGTCCGCATCGTGATCCTGCTACCGGCTGTCGCCATCTTCGCCGTCGATGGCCCGGAAGGCTCGGGCTGGGGGCTCGCCGTGTTCTATGCCGCCCAGGCCGCCATGTGGGGCTACTCGTGGGCCATCGCCAGGTTGGCGCTGGGCGCCACGCGCGGTACGGCCGCCGGCATCGTCGTGATCGAGATCGCAACCGCGACCGTCTTCGCCTTCGTCTTTAACGCGCTCGTGTAACCCCGCGACGCCGGTTCAGTTTTCCGCCCGATCCGCCACGCGCGCGACAGCCACACCGACGCTGCCCGCCAGCAGAATCCGTATCGACGCACCGGACCACATCCTAGTAGTCGACGCGCACAAGGCAGAGCCCACACGCCGGCGCCGTGGGACCCGCCGCCGTACGCGCGCGCGCCTCGAGCGCGGCACGGACATCGGCCCGCGTCCACTTGCCCTCGCCGACCATCACGAGCGTGCCGACGATATTGCGCACCTGGTGGTGAAGAAATGACTGGGCGGAGGCCTCGACAACAACTTCTTCGCCGAGGCGGGACACATCCAGCCGGTCGAGGGTCTTCACCGGAGATTTCGCCTGGCAGAGGCTCGCTCGGAACGAGGTGAAGTCGTGCAACCCGAGCAACTCCAGCGCCGCATCGGCCATCGCGTCGGCATCCAGCCGGACCCGCACCCACCAGACGCGACCCGCGTCGAGGGCGGGTTGCGGGCGGCGATTGAGAATCCGGTAGCGGTAGTGGCGGGCCTTCGCCGCATGGCGCGCATGAAAGGCGTCGTCCACCGCCTCCGCCCGCAGGACCGAGACCGGCACCTCGCGCAGGAAATGGTTCATCGCGTCGCGCACCGTGTCGGCATCGACGTCCTTCGCGATGTCCACATGGGCCGTCTGCGCTTCGGCATGAACCCCCGCGTCTGTGCGCCCGGCACCATGGACGACCACCGTCTCGTCGCTGAAGGCGAGGATCGCGGACTCGAGCTCGGCCTGTATCGAAGGACCGTTGTCCTGGCGTTGCCAGCCGACATAGTCCGTGCCGTCATACTCGACAGTCAGCTTGTAGCGGGTCATGCCAGCACCGTACCCGGCGCGATCGGACGGCCACGCAGGAAATCCGCCGCGTCCATGGCACCCTTCCCGGCCCGCTGGACCTTGAGCAGGCGCAGGGCGCCGTCTCCGCAGGCGACCGTCAGCGCATCGTCAAGCACGGTTCCAGGCGCGCCGTCAGCTTCGGCCGGCGTTGCCGCGAGAACCTTGATGCGTTCACCGTCATGTTCGAACCACGCGCCAGGCCAGGGGGCGAACGCGCGCACGTGGCGATCGAGGGACGCGGCGTCCAACGACCAGACGATCCGCTCCTCACCGCGTTCGATCTTCGCGGCATAGGTGTCGCCCGTATCGGGCTGGGGCACCGGCGTCAGCCGGCCGTCCGCAACGCCCCGGAGCGCCTCGGCGATCAGTCGTCCACCCAGCTCCGCAAGCGTGTCGTGCAGCATGCCGGCGTTGGTCTCGGCGGTGATCGGGACGGCCTCGCGCAGCAGTTCGGGGCCGGTGTCGAGCCCGGCGTCCATCTGCATGATCGTAATCCCGGTCTCGGCGTCGCCCGCGAGGATGGCCCGCTGGATCGGGGCCGCCCCCCGCCAGCGGGGCAGCAGGGACGCGTGGATGTTGATGCAGCCATGAAGCGGAGCGTCCAGCACCGGCTGCGGCAGGATCAGGCCGTACGCGACCACTACCGCCGCGTCCAGCTCCAGCGCCGCAAACGCCGCCTGCTCGGCCTCCCCACGTGAGGTCGCGGGCGTACGAACGGGAATTCCGGCGGCGTCTGCGCGATCGTGCACGGCCGAGCGCCGTTCGCCCTGGCCGCGTCCGGCCGGCCGCGGAGGCTGGGTGTAAACACACGCGATCTCGTGACCCGCCGCGATCAGCGCATCGAGGGCCGGTACCGAGAAATCCGGCGTGCCGAGGAAGGCGATCCGCATGTTCCGTTCCGTTCCCGGCAGCGGCGACGCTGGCTAGGCCTGCTGCCGTTTCAGCTTCTTCATCTTGCGCAGGATGATATTGCGCTTGAGCGGCGTGAGGTAATCGATGAACAGGACGCCGTCGAGATGGTCGATCTCGTGCTGGATGCAGGCCGACAACAGGCCCGTCGCCTCCAGCTCCTGCGCCGCGCCGTCGGGATCGAGATAGCCGACCCTGATCTCACGCGACCGCGAGACCTCCGCATAGTGATCGGGAATGGACAAACAGCCTTCCTCGGCCACCACATTCTCGTCCGAGCGCCAGGTGATTTCCGGGTTGATCATCCTGTAGGGCGCGGGCGTCTCGCCGTCGCGTGCCACGTCGCACACGATCACGCGCTGGGTCGCCGCGACCTGCGGCGCGGAAAGCCCGATTCCCGGCGCTTCGTACATCGTCTCGAGCATGTCGTCGAGCAGCGCGCGCACACCATCGTCGACCGACGCGACCGGTTCGCACTTGGTCTTCAGCACCGGGTCCGGCGCCAGAACGATCGGCAACTTCGCCATCCGCGAATGCCCCTGTTTGCTTGAAAATCCGGGTAATTCCGGCCGTTACCTATGACCTCCCTCGCCCGGCGTCAAGCCGCCGACGACTCAACCCTGCCGTTGCTAGAATGGTTGGATGGACATCGCTCTTCTTATCGTTGCGGTCGTTGCAGCCGTCGCCATCGGTGCGCTGGCGGCAGTTTTCCTGTTGCGGCGGCAAACCACGCCCGACGAACCCGGCGAGATCACGGCCCTGGCCGAACGCCTGTCGCAGATGACCGAGGCCCAGGCGGCACAGCAGGCCCAGCTCGCCCAGACGCTGCAGGCCCAGGAACGCGCGCTCGCCAAGTCGGTGGACGATCGACTGCAGGCCCTGACGACGCGGATCAACGAGACACTCGACAAGACCAGCAAGACCCAGAAGTCGAACCTCGACGAACTCAAGGAGCGCCTCGTGCGGATCGACGCGGCGCAGAAGAACCTGTCGGACCTGTCCTCCCAGGTGGTCGGCCTGCAGGACATCCTGTCGAACAAGCAGGCGCGCGGCGCTTTCGGCGAGGTCCAGCTCCAGGGACTGGTCGAGGCGGTGCTGCCGCCGGATTCCTACACCTTCCAGGCAACCCTCGCCGACGGCAAGCGCGCCGATTGCCTGCTCGACCTGCCCAACCCGCCAGGACCGATCGTCATCGACGCCAAATTCCCGCTCGAGGCGTGGCGCCAGTTGCAGGCCGCCGGTACCGAGCCCGAGAAAAAGGAGGCCGAGCGCGCGCTGCGCCGTGACGTCGCCACCCACGTAAAAGCGATCGCGGAGAAATACATTGTCCCGGGCGAGACGGCAGACGCCGCCCTCATGTTCCTGCCGTCCGAGGCGGTCTATGCCGAGCTGCACGCGGCATTCGCGGACGTGGTGGACGCCGCGAACCGGGCCAAGGTTTTCATCGTTTCGCCGACCACCCTCTGGGCGCTTCTGAACACCATGCGCGCCGTCATGAAGGACGTGCGCATGAAGGAGGCCGCGGGCGTGATCCAGACCGAGGTCATGAAGATGCTCGAAGACGTGGAGCGGCTGGACAAGCGGGTGGGACATCTGGAGGCGCATTTCGCGCTGGCCGAGAAGGACATCCGGGAGATCCGGACCTCGACGGGAAAGATCGTCAGGCGCGGCGACCAGATCCAGGACATCCAGCTGGGCGAAGGCGAGGCGCCGTCACTGGAGGACGGCTTCGAGACGGGCGCTCGCCCGCACCTGCGCACGGTCGAGTAGCGCCTAGACCTCGCGCCGGCTCTTGAGCGCGGCGGTCAGGGTTCCGTCGTCGAGATAGTCGAGCTCGCCGCCCACCGGTACGCCGTGGGCAAGGCGCGAGATTTTCACGCCGCAATCCGCCAGCCGCTCGGTGATGTAATGCGCGGTGGTCTGGCCCGCGACCGTGGCGTTGGTCGCGAGGATCACCTCGCCGACGGCGGGGTCGCGTGCCCGGTCCACCAGCACCCCGATTCGCAGATCGTCCGGCCCCACCCCGTCGAGCGCCGAGAGGGTGCCGCCGAGAACATGATAGAGCCCGCCATAGGACGCCGTGCGCTCGAGCGCCCAGAGGTCGGCAACGTCCTCGATCACGCAGATGGCGGTGCGGTCGCGCTCATTGTCCCCGCAGACCCGGCAGGGATCGACGGAATCGATATTGCCGCAGTTGCTGCAGGTCCGGATCGCCCTGGCGGCACCGGCCAGCGCCTCGGCCAGCGGCTGCATCACCTGGCCCGGCCGCTTGATCAGGTGCAGCGCGGCACGGCGGGCCGAGCGCGGGCCGAGGCCCGGCAGCTTGGCCAGCAGATCGACGAGCCGCTCGATCTCAGGAGTGGACATTCGCGCGTGCCGGATCAGCCGCCGAAGGGCATGCTGAACCCGGGCGGCAGGTTGAGACCGCCGGTCAGTTCCTTCATCTCGTCGGCCATGCGCTGCTCGGACTTCGCCTTGGCATCGGCATGGGCGGCGACGATCAGGTCCTCGAGAATCTCGGCCTCGTCCGCGTTGATCAGGCTGGGATCGATCTTGATTCCCTTCAGCTCGCCCTTGCCGCTGAGGGTGACGGTCACCATGCCGGCAGCCGCCGAACCCTCGACCGACATCTCCGCGAGACGCTCCTGCATCTCGCCCATCTTGGCCTGCATCTCCTGCGCCTGCTTCATGAGCTGACCGAGATTCTTCATGTCTCTATGTCCTCGATTTCGTCGTCATCGACCGGCGCGGCGTCGGGCAGATCGCCCGCGCCGTCGCGCGCCTCGATCTTCTCGATGCTCGCGCCCGGAAAGGCATCGAGCGCCGCGCGCACGACCGGATGCTCGGCCGCCTGGCGGTAGCTCGCGGCTTCCGCCGCCTGGTCCTGTGCGGCGAGCGTCGGCTCGCCCTCGTCGCCCGCGACGCTGACCTGCCAGTGCGGGCCGAGCCAGTCCCGCAGTCGGTTCAGGATCTGCCCGGGAAGGTCGGACGGCGCGTTCTCGTTCGGCCGAAACTCCAACCGGCCGGGTTCGTAGGTCACCAGATGGACGTTGTTGTAGAGGTGGCTGCGCAGGCCGATCTCGCGGCGTGCCGCGAAAATTTCCACGAGACCGCGGAAGTTCTCCGGGTCCGCCAGCGCCTGGGGCGCATGTTCCGACACCGCTGCCTCGCGCGGTTCCGGCGCGGCGGCCACTGCGTCCGTGCCGCCGACCGCCTGTGAGCCACCGCCGCCGTTTCCGGGCGACGGGGTCGGCGGGGGTACGGACGCCGCGGCCGGCGCGTTTTCAAGTTTTCGCACGATGTCACCCGGTGACGGCATGTCGGCGGCATGGGCCAGCCGGATCAGCACCATCTCGGCGGCAGGCATGGCGGACGGTGCGTGCTGCACCTCGCCCACGCCCTTGAGCAACATCTGCCACGCGCGTGACAGGACGGCGACACTAAGCCCCTCGGCAAGCGCGCGCCCGCGCGTACGCTCGAGATCTGAGACCGCAGCATCGTCCGCAGCGGCGGGCACGAGCTTCACCCGCGTGATCCAGTGGCTGAGTTCCAGCAGATCCTGCAACACCGCGAGCGGATCGGCGCCGGAATCGTACAGCGTGGAAAGCCCCTCGAGCGCATCGGCTATGCGGCCTGCCATCAGCGCCTCGAACATGTCGAACACGGCGGCGCTGTCCGCCGTACCAAGCATCGTCCGGATGTCGTCTTCGGTCGCTGTGGCGCCGCTGGAGCAATAGGCCGAGATCGCCTGGTCGAGCAGCGAGAGGCCGTCCCGGACCGAACCGTCGGCGGCGCGCGCAATCAGCCGCAACACGCCTTCCTCCAGCTTCGCGCCTTCGGCCTCCGCGATCTCGCCGAAATGAGCCATCAGCTCGTCGGCACCGACCCGGCGCAGGTCGAAACGCTGGCAACGCGAAAGGACCGTGACCGGCACCTTGCGGATTTCCGTCGTCGCGAAAATGAACTTCACATGCTCGGGCGGTTCCTCCAGCGTCTTGAGCAACGCGTTGAACGCGTGGCGCGACAGCATGTGCACTTCATCGACGATGTAGACCTTGTAGCGCCCAAACACCGGGCGGTAGCGCACCCCGTCCAGGATTTCGCGGATATCGTCCACGCCGGTGCGACTCGCGGCGTCCACCTCGATGACATCGGGATGCCTATCTTCGGCGATGGCAACGCATTGCTCATCGTCCGCCGCCGGTGAGATCGTCGGGCCGTCGATCGCGTTTAGGCATTTGGCGATAATTCTCGCGGTGGTCGTCTTGCCCACGCCGCGCACGCCGGTGAGGACAAACGCGTGAGCAACACGATCGAGCGCGAAGGCGTTCGTCAGGGTCCGGACCAGCGCCTCCTGGCCGATCAGCTCGTCGAACCCCTGGGGCCGATACTTGCGCGCCAGGACCTGGTAGTCGGCCGTCTCTGCGCCATCCGCCGCAGCCGGCGGTGCGACCGGTGTCGCCGCAGGCGCCGCGGATGCGGGCACAGCCGATTCAGGCTCGCCGCCACCGTCCAGAAAGCTCGCCTGGTTGGGATCGTCGATGGTCGGGCTGCCGTCGGGAGACTCGTCGGTGTCCGCATCCTGCGGCGCACCGGGCTGGTCTTCGAGGTCGGCGGTCATCGTTGAATACGTGTTCCCGGACTGGCTGAGCTCTAATCCATATCCGATTCGGTGTTCGAGGTGGGAGACCGGTTGAATACGACCCGGGCGAAACTCGTTACGGCTGCTTCCTTCCGGACCTGACCGGGTTGGCGAGACGCTCGTCCGCCCGGCCTCCCACTCGCACTATATCAGATCGCGGGGGAGGATAAACAACACCCGGCCCGGCGTTTCCGTGCTCTTTCCACAGGCCGGAAGCTGTGAGAGGTTACGCTCCGCCCCGCACACCGAAGGTCAGGTCCCTTGAGCCGCAACTTCTATTCCAGCGACTATCTCGATCGCGTCTCACACCTGCGCAACGACCAGCAGTGGCTGTCCGAGCAGATGTCCGCCGCGACCAGCCGGCTCCTGCCGGTCTGGCAGCAGCACAATCTGGTGATGAGCGGCGATACGGTCGCCGCGGCGGCCCTGGAAATTCACCATATCGAGCAGCTGCGCGACGAGCAGGCCGACCCGATCCTGCTCGGGCTAGTCGACGGCACCGCTTATTTCACCCTCGATGTGAGCCACATCCCGGACCCGCACGAACACGAGGTGCTGGCGGCGGCGGGAATATTCGAGGATCTCCGCAAGGTCGGCCCCTATGTCGGGCGCAAGGAAGGCAACCTTCTGGCCTATGCGCGCGGCATCAACTACTGGCACCAGCGCCACCGCTTCTGTGGCGTGTGCGGCGCGCCGACCCGCGGCGAGGCCGCGGGACACCAACGGCGCTGCACGGACGAAGCCTGCAACGCGTCGCATTTCCCGCGTACGGACGTGGCCTGCATCATGCTGGTTTACGACGACGACCGGATCATCATGGGCAAGGCACCCCGTTTCCAGGGCAAGATGCAGTCGGTTCTGGCCGGGTTCCTCGAGCCGGGCGAGACGCTCGAGGACTGTGTCGCGCGCGAGGTATTCGAGGAAGTTGGCGTGCGCGTGACCGACGTCGAGTACCAGCACTCCCAGCCCTGGCCCTTCCCAGCCTCGCTCATGGTCGGGTTCCGGGCCCGGGCCCTCGACACGGCGATCACCATCGACGAGAAGGAGCTGCTGTCGGCGGAATGGATGTCGCGCGCCGAGCTCAAGGCGATCACGCCGGACTCGCCGGTCCAGCTGCCGCGGCCCGACTCGATCGCGCGCCGCCTGATCGAGGAGTGGCTCGCCGAAGGCTAGACAGCCCTAGTGGTTGCGATACTCGGCCGCCGGAAAAACACCCAGCACCCGCACATTCTTCGAGAAATAGTCGAGTTCCTCGAATGCCTGCGCCACGCCCGCATCCGCCGGGTGCCCCTCGATCTCCGCGTAGAAACGCGCGACCGAGAAGCGGTCGCCAGAAATGTAGCTCTCGAGCTTCGTAATGTTGACCCCGTTGGTCGCGAACCCGCCCATCGCCTTGTAGAGCGCGGCGGGAACCGAGCGGACCTGGAAGATGAAAGAGGTCATGCAGGGACCGTCATTGGGATCCGGGTCGCGCCGCGCGCGCGACAGGACAATGAAGCGGGTCGTGTTGCCAATCCGGTCTTCGAAACGGGAGCGCAGCACCTGCAGGTCGTAGATTTCTCCCGCCAGCGGGGGCGCCAGGGCTCCGATTGACGGGTCACCCAGCTCTGCAACCTCCTTGGCCGAGCCGGCCGTGTCAGCGCGCGCGGCTGTCCGCACACCGAGCTGGGCCAACTGCTCGCGGCACTGGGCGAGCGCCTGGGCATGGCTGCGCACTTCGGTCAAACCCTCTAGGGTCGCATCCTTGGTCGCCAGCAACTGATACTGCACATCGAGATAGTGCTCGCGGATGATGTACAGGTTCGATTCGGGCAACAGATGATGGATATCCGCCACACGCCCGCCGAGCGAATTCTCGATCGGGATCATCGCCAGCGCAGCCTTGCCATCCCTTTCCACCGCGGCGAACGCGTCCTCGAACGTCGCGCAGGCGAGCGGCGTCATATCCGGAAACGCCTGCTGGCACGCGATGTGCGAGTTAGCGCCGGGGACACCCTGATAAGCGATGATGGTGGCCGGATCGCCGGCCGCTGGGTTCGAATCGGTCATGGTCGGTGACTTCTATTCGCGAAAACGCGCGCGCCTGCTATGCCAGAAATACCCGCGCGCGTTCAAGGTCGGCCGGAGTATCGACACCGAGCGGAACGGTGTCAACGCGCGCCGCATCGATCCGCATGCCTGCCTCCAGCGCGCGCAACTGTTCCAGTTTCTCCCGCTTTTCGAGTGGGCTCGCCGGCAACGTCACGAAACGCTCGAGCGCGGCGCGCCGATAGGCGTAGACCCCGATGTGATGGAAGTGGTTCCCGTGCCCGGACGGGACCGTCGCGCGGCTAAAGTAGAGCGCCCTACCGGAGACCGCGGCCCCGTCACCCGCCACAACCGCCTTGACCACGTTCGGATTGTCACGCTCGGCCTCTTCGGTGATGGCGCACACTGCGGTTGCGATATCGACCGCGGGATCGTCGAGAACAGCGACCGTCGCGCGCACGATTGCCGGATCGAGGGTCGGCAGATCGCCCTGGAGGTTGACCACCGCGTCATGCGCACCCGCTGGATCGAACTCCGCGAGCGCGGCCTGTATCCGGTCTGAGCCCGATGGCAGGTCCGGGTCCGTCAGCACCGCCCTGCCGCCCGCGGCCGCGACCGCGTCGGCGATTTCCGCCTCGGCACAGGCAATGACCACCGGCCCGACCTCTGCTTCCTCGGCCCGGCGCAGGCACTGCACAATCATCGGCAGCCCGCAGATATCCGCCAGCGGCTTTCCCGGGAGCCGGGTCGATGCCATACGGGCAGGAATAAGCACGACCGGGTTGGTCGGCGGGTTTCGGGATTCGTCGCGATATTCCAGGGCTTTGGCCTCCTTCATGGGCGCTGCGACCTAATGCCGCGAGACCCCGATCGATGCTGGCCGGGGCGGAAGGCGAAAGATATATCTCGAGACGTGGGAACGGAACCGTCACTATGCCGCGCAGGAGCCGTGGACAGGTGCACGGTCCCCGGCTAAATTCGCGGCGCGCGGGTAAGTCCGCCCGCATCATGATCCGGCTGAAGCAGGGAACAGGACGCTATGGGTGGCGATTTCTATAAGGTCTGGGGCGCAGCTCTCGTTGCGATGACGGTGGCGTTGGCCATTGGAATCTCCATCAACGAAGTGACGCATGCCGAACACCCCGAGATCAAGGCCTACCTGGTCGAAGTGCCGAACAACGGCAGCCAGCAGGTCGCGGCCGTACCGGCAGCACCTGTGATCGAGCCGATCACGCCGCTGCTCGCCGCGGCGGACGCCGCGTCCGGCGAGAAGGCATTCAAGCGCTGTGCCACCTGCCACACCTTCGAGAAGGGCGGCCCGAACAAGGTTGGCCCCAACCTCTACAATGTCGTCGGCGGCGGCAAGGGCACGATCTCCGGGTTCGCCTACTCCGACGCGCTGACGGCCATGGGGGGCGACTGGTCCTACGCCGATCTGAACGCCTTCCTCGCCAAGCCGAAGGACTTCCTACCGGGCACGAAGATGACCTTCGCCGGCGTGAAGAAGGCCCAGGACCGAGCCAACATCGTTGCTTTCCTGCGCCAGTATGCGGACACGCCGTTCCCGCTGCCCACGCAGTAGCGGGCATCCGCCTCGGTGACGTAAAATGCAGTCGGCGCGAAGGCGCCGCTTTGCATTTGAGGAGCGCCCGAAGCGTGTACGAAACAATCGAGCCCGATCTCGAATACTTTGCCCACGCGCTGGCCGATGAGGCCGGCGCGGCAGCGTTGCGATATTTCCGCGCCGGCCTCGACGTGGAGATAAAGGACGACGCCAGTCCGGTCACACAGGCCGACCGGGAGGCCGAGACGGCGATGCGCGCACTCATCGCCGAGACCTATCCCGGCCACGGGATCATGGGCGAGGAGCATGGCAGTGAACGTCTCGACGCGGATCTCGTCTGGGTCCTCGACCCCATCGACGGAACCCGGGCCTTCGTTAACGGAATTCCGCTGTTTGCCACTCTGATCGCCCTCGTGCGCGACGGCGAACCCGTGCTGGGCATGAACGCATATCCGGCACTGGGTGAGCGCTGGCTCGGCGTGGCCGGCAAGCCGACCCGTCATTGGTATGGCGCAAGCGAAAGCGGCCCCGTCACGTCACGTCCGTGTCCGTCCCTTGCCGACGCGCATCTCTGCACCACGTCGCCCGACATGTTCGACCCACCGCACGCGGCACGGTATGCGCGGCTCAAGGATGCCGTGCGGGACACCCGGTTCGGAACCGATGCCTGGGCGTATGCGATGGTTGCGTCGGGACAGACCGACATGGTCGCCGAGGCCGGAATGCAGCCCTACGACTATCTCTCGCACGCGGTCATCATTGCAGGCGCCGGCGGTGCGATCACCGACTGGGCGGGGCAGCCGCTGCGCATCGACTCGCCGGGCTCGGTGCTCGCGGTCGGCGACCCGGACCGCCACGCGGAAGCGCTCGCGCTCCTGAAGTCGACATAGGCCAGAAGGAATCGAGACCATGGCACATGACGTCCGCATCGCGATTTCCTGTCCCGACCGTACCGGGCTGCTCTCGGCGCTCACCGGGCGCCTGTTCGATATGGGCGCCGACATCGGCGACACCAGCTTCGCCGTCCTCAGTGGTGCGGCGGAGTTCACCAGCGTCGCGCGGCTGCCCGAGGGACTGTCGGCCGACGACATTCGCGACGGCCTTGGAGTACTGCCGGAGATCGCGGGTGCCGACATTTCGGTCACGGCCTTTTCCCCGGGCCACGGGGCTTCGGGAGACGCGGACGTCACACACCGGATCGAGGTGCGCGGCACCGACCGGCCGGGCCTGGTAGCCCGGCTGACCGAGGCCTTCGCCGACTATGGCGCGAACATCGAACGGATGGACTGCGAGCGGGTTCGCGGCGGCGGTGCGGAGGACTATGTGATCCGGATCGAGGCCTGGATCCCCGCTGACCGTGCCGATACCTGCCTCGCGGCGGTCGACAACACCGCCCAGTCCCTCGGCCTTTCGAGCAGCGCCGAGACGCTCTGACCCGGTCCGGCACCCGCCACCCATCCGACAAAACGACCGACCGGGTCCGAAATGCGGCCGCGGCACGGCGACCGCTAAATTCCGAGTGAAAAAGCGCGCATTTGCCTTGATCGGGCACCCCTTCTGCCCCCAACTAAGAGTAGCGAAGTAACGGGTCTGGAGGAGTCATGCTCCGAAACGGTTTCATCGCGGCACTAGCGGGCGTCGGCCTGGCCGCCGCGTCCATCAGTGTCGTGCACGCTTTCGAAGGCACCGGCGGCCCGGTGCATGCCATGGCCATGCACGGCAAGCCCAAGTTCGGGCCTGACTTCAACCATTTCGACTACGCAAATCCAGACGCCCCGAAAGGCGGATCGCGGGTCTCGGATGCGACGGGCACCTTCGACAGCCTCAACCCCTTCATCCTGCAGGGAACGCCGGCAAGCGTAGGCCTGATCTACGATTCGCTAATGGTGCAGTCGGTGGACGAGGCCTTCACCCTTTACTGCCTGCTGTGCGAGACGGTCGAGACGCCCGACGACAGGTCCTGGGTGGAATTCACGCTCCGCGAGGACGCCCGCTGGCATGACGGCGTGCCGGTCAGCGTCGATGACGTGATCTTCTCGTTCCATGCGCTGCGCGACCAGGGCCGGCCCTTTTACCGCTTCTATTACGGGAGCGTGCAGGACGTCGTCCAAACGGGGCCGCGCAAGGTGCGCTTCAATTTCGGCGGCGACCTCAACCCGGAGCTGCCGCTCATCGTCGGCGACCTGACGATCCTGCCGAAGCACTATTGGGAAACACGCGATTTCTCGAAGACGACGCTCGAGCCGCCCCTCGGCAGCGGCGCCTACAGGATCTCCGACGTCAAGCCGGGACGCTCGCTGACCTTCGAGCGGGTCCCGGACTACTGGGCCAAGGACCACCCGACCCAGACCGGCTTCAACAACATCGACACCATCCGGATCGACTATTTCCGCGACCGGACGATCGCGCGTGAGGCGTTCAAGGGCGGCAATACCGACATCTGGATCGAGAATTCGGCCAAGGAATGGGCGACGGCGTTTGACATTCCGGCAGTGCGCGACGGCCGAATCGTCAAGGAAGATTTCGCCCACGACCGCCCGGCCGGGATGCAGGGCTTTGTCTTCAACATCCGCAAGCCCGTGTTCCAGGACCGGCGCGCCCGCAAGGCGCTGACGCTGGCCTGGGACTTCGAGTGGTACAACAAGAACCTCGCATACAACGCGTACAGCCGGACGGATAGCTACTTCGACAATTCCGAGCTCGGAAGCCAAGGCCTGTTGGCCGACGCGGACCCCGAGGAGCGCGAGATCCTCGAGCGGTTTCGCGGAAGCCTCCCCGATGAGGTCTTCACCCAGGCCTACACCGTGCCGTCGACGGACGGCTCGGGCGTACGCGGTATCCGCAACAACCTCCGCGCCGCGCGAAAACTGCTCGAGGAGGCCGGCTGGGTCGTGCGCGACGGCACGCTCGTGAACGGCGAAACCGGCGCGCCGTTCACATTCAAAATTCTGCTCATGCAGCCGACCTTCGAACGGATGGCCCTGCCCTTCGCGCGCAACCTCGAGCGCCTGGGCATCGAGGCCAGCGTCCGGATCGTCGACACCGCGCAGTACCAGAACCGCACGGATGCGCGAGACTACGACATGATCATCGGCTCGTGGGGCCAATCCCTGTCACCGGGCAATGAGCAGCGCGACTTCTGGAGCACGCGGGCTGCCGAGGCCGCCGGTTCGCGCAACCTGATCGGCATCCAGGACCCGGTCATCGACGAGTTGATCGAACTCCTGATCTCCGCGCCGTCGCGCGAGAGCCTTGTCCAGCGGACGCGGGCGCTCGACCGCGCGCTGCTATGGGGTCACTACGTCATCCCGCACTTCCACCTTCCGGTGGACCGGATTGCCTTCTGGGACAAGTTTGGCCGGCCCGAGAAGGTACCCATGCTCGGCGAGGCCACGAACATCGCCGCCTGGTGGGTGGATCCGGAGAAGGAAGCGTCACTCGAAGGCCGCAAGGCCACGCAGAACGGCGGCTAGCGCCGGTTCACGTGCGTCGTTAGGTTAGCCCCATGCTCGCCTATATCATCCGACGGCTGTTGCTGATCATCCCGACGCTGTTCGGAATCATGATCATCAATTTCGCGGTCATCCAGACCGCGCCCGGCGGGCCAGTCGAACAGATCATCGCGCAGATCCAGGGCAACGCCGTCGATGCCACCTCGCGGGTGACCGGCGGGGGCTCCGATCTCAACCAGGATTCGCTCGGCGACCAGCAGCGTCTCGACCAGGCGGGCGGATTCGAATCCAAATACCGTGGCGCCCGCGGCCTGCCGCCGGAGCTGATCGCCGAGATCGAGGAGATGGTCGGGTTCGACAAGCCCATCCACGAGCGCTTCCTGACGATGATGCGCAACTATGCGAGATTCGATTTCGGCGACAGCTTCTTCCAGGATCGCCGAGTGGTCGATCTGGTCATCGAGAAGATGCCTGTTTCCATCAGCCTCGGCCTGTGGACCACGTTGCTGACCTACCTGATTTCGATCCCGCTGGGCATTCGCAAGGCGGTGCGCGACGGCAGCCGCTTCGACATCTGGACCAGCGGCGTGATCATCTTCGGCAACGCGGTGCCCGCGTTTCTTTTTGCCGTCCTCCTGGTTGTCCTGTTCGCGGGCGGCAGCTTCGTCGACTGGTTCCCCCTGCGCGGCCTGACGTCCGAGAACTGGTCGGAACTCAGTCCGATCGGCAAGGTCGCGGATTACTTCTGGCACCTGACCCTGCCCCTTCTCGCACTGACCATCGGCGCGTTCGCGGGCCTGACGATGCTGACCAAGAACTCCTTCCTCGACCAGATCAACCAGCAATATGTGATCACCGCACGGGCGAAGGGCCTCACCGAGAAGCGGGTCCTCTACGGCCACATCTTCCGCAACGGCATGCTGATCGTGATCGCCGGGTTCCCATCAGCGTTCATCGGCATCCTGTTCACAGGTTCGCTCCTGATCGAGGTCATTTTCTCCCTCGACGGCCTCGGGCTACTCGGCTTCGAGGCGGCGCTGAACCGCGACTTCCCGGTCCTGTTCGGCACGCTCTTCTTCTTCTCGCTGCTTGGCCTGATCATGAACCTGATCGGCGACCTGGCCTATGTCGTCGTCGACCCCCGCATCGACTTCGAAAGCCGCGAGGTCTGAGATGACGGCGGCAGCCCCGACCCGCGAGACGATGGCGGACCGGCCGCGCTTCCTCGGCCTGAAGATCACACCAATCACCGCGCGCCGGCTGACAAATTTCCGCGCGAACAAGCGCGGCTACTGGTCGCTTTGGATCTTCGCCGCGCTGTTCTTCGTGACCCTGTTCGCCGAGTTCATCGCGAACGACAAGCCGCTCCTCGTACGCTTCGACGGTGCG
Source organism: Rhodospirillaceae bacterium (assembly GCA_038132575.1). GTDB lineage: Bacteria > Pseudomonadota > Alphaproteobacteria > UBA6615 > UBA6615 > UBA8079. Next base: position 18,192 of record JAYPRP010000001.1, on the reverse strand, counting down.
TTCTACGCACCCATCTTCAACAGCTATCCCGAGACCACGTTCGGCGGCGACTTCGAGACCGAGGCGGATTACACCGACCCGTTCGTGGTCGAATTGATCGAGGAGAAGGGATGGCTGGTGATGCCGCTCATTCCCTACAGCTTCGACACGCCGGTCACCGACCTCACCGTGCCCGCCCCCTCCCCGCCCTCGGCCCAGAACTGGCTCGGGACCGACGACCAGGCCCGTGACGTGGTAGCACGTCTCATCTACGGATTTCGAATATCCGTCCTGTTCGGCTTCACGCTGACGATTTTCGCCAGCATCATCGGTGTCGCGGCCGGCGCCGTGCAGGGCTATTTAGGCGGCTGGACGGACCTTCTCTTCCAGCGCTTCATCGAAGTCTGGTCGTCGCTACCGACCCTGTTCCTGCTGATCATACTTGCCTCCGTGGTGGAACCGACCTTCTGGTGGCTGCTCGGGCTGATGCTGCTGTTCAGCTGGATGTCGCTGGTCGGGGTCGTCCGCGCGGAGTTCCTGCGGGCGCGCAACTTCGACTATGTGCGCGCCGCCCGCGCGCTCGGCATGGGCAACGCCGTGATCATGTTCCGCCATGTTCTACCGAATGCGATGGTCGCCACACTGACCCTCCTGCCCTTCATCACGGCGGGATCGGTCACGGTCCTGACCTCGCTCGATTTCCTGGGCTTCGGTCTCCCACCTGGCTCGCCGTCCCTCGGCGAGATGCTGAAGCAGGGCAAGGACAACTTCTTCGCGCCCTGGCTGGGCTTTACCTCCTTCTTCGCAATCGCGATCATGCTGAGCCTGATGATCTTCGTCGGCGAGGCGGTGCGCGACGCGTTCGATCCGCGCAAGCAAATTACCGGAGACCATGGCTGATGGCCGAATCGCTGCTCTCAGTTCGTGACCTGTCCGTCGATTTCGCGACCCCGGTCGGTCGAGTCCAGGCGGTGCGGAATGTTTCCTTCGACGTGGCGCCGGGCGAGACGCTCGCACTGGTGGGCGAGTCCGGTTCCGGCAAGTCGGTGAGCGCCCTGTCGATCCTGCAGCTGCTGCCCTATCCGACCGCGCGCCACCCCGGCGGGTCGATCCGCTTCGAGGGACAGGAGCTGCTCGGCGGCGACGAGGCGACCCTGCGCGCCATCCGCGGCAACGACATCGCGATGATCTTCCAAGAGCCGATGACTTCGCTGAATCCGCTGCACACCATCGAGAAGCAGATCAACGAGGTTCTGTTCGTCCACAAGGGCCTGGCGCGCCAGGCCGCCCGGGCGCGCACGCTAGAGCTGCTCAAGCTGGTGGGCCTGAACAATGCCGAGCAGCGCCTCAACGCCTATCCGCACGAATTGTCCGGCGGCCAGCGCCAGCGCGTGATGATCGCGATGGCGCTCGCCAATGAACCCAAGCTCCTGATTGCCGATGAGCCCACGACGGCCCTCGATGTGACGATCCAGGCACAAATTCTCGAGCTGCTCGACGATCTCAAGGCGAAATTCGGCATGTCGATCCTGTTCATCACCCACGACCTGGGCATCGTCCGGAAGATGGCGGACCGGGTGGCGGTGATGCAGCAGGGCGAGATCGTGGAACTGGAGGAGACCGAGACACTCTTCGCCAACCCGACGCACAGCTACACGAAGCAGCTCCTCGACGCCGAGCCCTCCGGGACGGCCCTGGCCCCGGTGCATGACGCGCCGCGTGTGATCCAGGCCGACGATCTCAAGGTCCATTTCCCCATCAAGGCCGGCCTGATGCGGCGGGTGGTCGATCATGTGCGCGCGGTCGACGGGATCACCCTCGAGGTGCGCGAAGGACAGACGGTGGGCGTGGTCGGTGAGTCCGGTTCCGGCAAGACGACGCTCGGCCTCGCGCTCCTGCGGCTGATCTCGTCCGAGGGCCCCATCGAGTTCGACGGCAACGCGATCGAGGATCTGCGGACGAAACAGCTGCGCCCGCTGCGCCGCGAGATGCAGATCGTCTTCCAGGACCCCTACGGCTCGCTCTCGCCACGCATGTCGATCGCCCACATCATCGCCGAAGGGCTCAAGGTCCACGGCATCGGCGAGAACGCCGCTGCGCGCGACGAGATGATCGTACGGGTGATGGAGGAGGTTGGCCTCGACCCGAACGCGCGCCACCGCTATCCGCACGAATTCTCCGGCGGCCAGCGCCAGCGGGTCGCGATCGCCCGGGCGCTCGTCCTGAAGCCGAAATTTATCGTGCTCGACGAGCCGACATCCGCCCTCGATCGCTCGGTTCAGGCGCAGATCATCGACTTGCTGCGCGACCTCCAGGCGAAGTACAAGCTCGCCTACCTCTTCATCAGCCACGATTTGAAAGTCGTGCAGGCAATCTCCAACCATGTGATCGTCATGCAGAACGGCAAGGTGGTGGAACAGGGTCCGGCGGCGGACATCTTCGACAACCCGCGCGAGGGCTATACCAAAGCACTGATGGCCGCGGCCTTCGACCTGGCCGCCGTCGGCGCGGGCGATACGGTCGCGACCTAGTCTTCAGCATGGCCGTCCTGATCGTCGCCACCCATGACCGTCCCGACTGGTGGGCACTCGAGCTCCGCCAGCACGCGCCCGATCTCGAGGTGCGCGTCTGGCCGGAGGTGGGAAACGCCGAGGACATCACCTACGTGCTCGCCTGGAAGCCGCCGCCTGGCGCGCTTGCGACGCTGCCCAACCTCGCCGTCGTGTTTTCACTCGGCGCCGGCGTGGACCATCTGTTCGCGGACCCCGATTTTCCTGCCCACGTGACCGTCGTGCGGGTCGTCGACCCCTACCTGACCGCGGGCATGCGCGAATACGTGCTGCTGCACACGCTGCGCTATCACAAGAACCAGCCCGCCCTCGACCGGCAGCAGCGCGAACATGTGTGGGACGACCGGGCGCGCGAGCTGCGCCAGGCCGACGAGCAGGGGGTGGGCATCCTCGGACTGGGCGAGCTGGGAAAAGCCTGTGCAGAAGCGCTGGTGCAACTCGGGTTCGATGTTGCCGGCTGGAGCCGAACACCGAAGGAAATACCCGGAGTGACATGCTTCGACGGGCGCGTCGGCCTCGATGCCCTGCTCGGCCGCTCACGTATCCTGATTTGCCTGCTGCCGCTCACGCCCGAGACCGAGGGTATCCTCGACGCGCATCTCTTCTCGAAGCTGCCGAAGGATGCCTCCCTGATCAACGCCGCGCGCGGCGGGCACCTGGTCGAGGAGGACCTGATCCCGGCGCTCGAGTCGGGCCGGCTGGCCCACGCCACCTTGGACGTATTTCGAACGGAACCGCTACCGGCGGGCCACCCGTTCTGGGATCACCCGCGGATCACCGTCACGCCCCATAATGCATCGATCACCGACCCGCGGAGCGTTGTTGCGCAGATTCTCGAGAATATTGACCGGCACCAGCGGGATACCGCGCTCTCCAACACGGTCGATACGACGCTCGGCTATTAGCCTCCTGCAATTCCGTATCTGGTTCACCATCCCGCAGGATCCGGCGAAGCCCTCATCCTAAGTTTGTCGAAGGAGAGGGCCGTGACCTCATGCTTCGACAGGCTCAGCATGAGGTTTGAATAGAGGGCATAGCTGTCGGCGGCTAAGCCATTTCGATCAGGCACCACTTCTGAAACGCCGGGCGCTCGGACAGCGCCTCGTACCAGCGCCGCAGATTGCCGAGCTCCGGCCGTTCGATATCGAGACTGAAGAACCGATGAGCGATCGGCCCGAGAGGAATATCCGCGATAGTGAAATCGTCTCCCGCGACATAGGCGGTCTTGGCCAGTTGCGCGTCCAGGATCGCCATCCCCCGCGCCCAGGCCACGCGGGCGGCCTCGATCTTCGCATTATCACGGTCCTCGGGCTTGGTGCGTACGAGCCCCACGAGAACGGTTCCCTGGTGCAGTGCGACCACCGAAAGCTCCCAGTCCATCCAGCGCTCAACCAGGTTTCGCGCCTCAAACGCGGACGGATAGGGTGCGCTCTTGTATTTGCGCGCGAGGTAGCGGACGACGCTGTTCGATTCCCACATTACGAAGTCGCCATCGATCACGGTGGGGACCTTGCCGTTGGGGTTCATAGCCAGATACTCAGGGGTGTCATTGCGCCCAAATGCACCGCCAAAGTCGTTGTCATGCTTATAGGCAATGCCTTCCTCGTCGCAGAACCAAAGCACCTTCTGCACGTTGGTGGACGTCGCGCGCCCAAGTATCTTCAGCATCCATACTCTCCTTCAAAGCGAAAAGCAGAAGGGCCGCCCAATGTGCGGCCCTTCTGTCTGGCGTTCCCCCGACTATGACTTCGGGCTTATTCCGCCGCTTCGGCCATGTCGTGTCCGGCATTGGCGGTAATCTCGTCCAGCGCAGGTTTTACCACCTCATTGAACTCGGTCATGTTCTGGATGACCTTGTCCTTCGGCATCTGCGCATAGTGATAGATCAGCGTGATGTATTCCGCCGGCATCTCCTCCCACTGGGCCACGAGTTGATCGCGCACCGATTCAGCGGTGCCGATGCAGTAGAGGCCGGACGACAGCATCGAGCCGATGACATCGGCCTCGTCGAGCTTCCGGCGCCCCATAGCCGCATAGAAGTTCTTCCAGATATCAAAATCGTGGGCCATCACCGCATCGACGGCGGCGTCATAACTCTCCGCGATCTGCAACCAGCGGACGATGTTCTGGTTCTGGCCGGGGAGCCAGTTGAAGCCGTTCGCAGCCGCGGTCTTGGCATACTGCTTGCCCAGCGGTGCGGCGGTATCGATGTCCGTGAAGTAGGTCGGGATGAAGCCCATCCGCGCGTTGTAGTCGATGGTCTCGGGGCTGCCGCTGCCCGACACGAAGACCGGCGGGTGCGGATCCTGATAGGGCGACGGGCAGACGCTGACATTGACGACATTGTTGTTCTCGTCGACCTCGTCCAGTGCGCCCATGCGCTGGGTCACTCCGACCTGCGCGAGCTGCCAGTCGTCCACACCGGTGTCGCCCGGATAGGGAATCTGCCAGGCATTGCCCTTGTGATTCATCGAATCCTGGGTCCAGGCCTTGAGGACGATCTCGATATTCTCCTCGAAAACGTCGCGGTTGTGCTGGTCGTTCTTCACATCCTTGTCGGAGATGGTGAAGCCGCTCTGGGCGAAGCCCGCACCCACCGCCGTCTGGTTGTTCTTGGCCGCGGTCGGCGACTTGGTCGAGGTGGTGCCGTAGTGCTGGCCGAACACGTTGGTCCAGCGGCTCTGATAGCCACGCGCGAAACCGACGAAGCTGCGGCCCTGGGACAGGTGATCGATGATTGCCGTTTCCTCAGCGACCCGGATCGGGTTCTGAATGCTCATCACGTAGCCGAGCTGGCCGACGCGTACATTCTTCGTGATCGCAGCCCAGTAGGCGTCCATGATCGCCGGGGCCGGTCCCACCTCATAACCTTCCGACCAGAAGTGATGCTCGATGGTCGCGACGCCCCAGAAATTGAGGTTGTCGGCGGCCATGATGACCTCGTGCCAGCCCTGAACCGTCTCCTGATAACGCTCCTTATTACGGCCGATTGGACGCAGCTTGGCGCGCTCTTCTTCGCTCTCTGCGTGAATCACCGGATAGGTCTGAAGAATTGGTTTAACCATCGGGGCCTCCCAGGCAGTCGTAAACTCAATGTTAGCGGATTTACTCAGTTTTAGCGCTTCGATGACCCAATTACAAATTATGTGAACTAATAATATTCATACATCTGTTTTATATCTAAATCCGCTCGCGGGGCACAGCTGCACCCCGGCTTCAGCGCGCGAAGCTGTCTACAATGGTCGCGAACGCAGCGCGCAGCCCCTGCGCCTCCCCGCCCGTCGGGCGCCCGGGGCGGTCCCGAGTGTTCCATGCCATGATGTCGAAATGGGCCCAAGGTACATCGTCGTCGACGAACTCCTGCAGGAACAACGCCGCCGTGATCGCGCCGCCGAACGGCCCATCGCTCGCGCTGGAGATGTCCGCGACCTTGCTGTTGAGAAGTTTCCGGTAGGGCTTGTGCAGCGGCAGCCGCCAGAGGGGGTCCGACGACGACGCGCCGTGCCTGTCGAGATCGGCATAGAGCTTGTCGTCATTGGCGAACACCGCCGCTAGTTCCGTGCCGACGGCGACCCGCGCCGCGCCGGTGAGCGTGGCGAAATCGAGCAGCATGTCCGGCTTCTCGCGGCACGCCTCGGCCAGGCAATCGCCCATCACAAGCCGCCCCTCCGCATCCGTGTTGGCATTCTCCACGGTGATACCCTTGCGGGTCTGCAACACGTCCCATGGCCGGTAGGCATTCCCGGCGACCGAGTTCTCGACGGCGCCGATCATAACCCGGAGCCGGACCGGCAGCTTGGCCGCCATGATCAGCTGCGCAAGTGCGAGCGCATGGGCCGCACCGCCCATGTCCTTCTTCATGCGCAGCATTCCCGCCGGCGGCTTCAGATCCAGGCCGCCCGTATCAAAGCACACGCCCTTCCCGACCAGTGTAACGCGCGGACCGCGTTTGCCCCAGCGCATGTCGATCAGGCGGGGCGCGTCATCCGACGCCCGACCGACCGTGTGAATCATCGGATAGTTGGCCTTGAGCAGCGCGTCACCCGTGGTCACCTGCAGCCGCGCCTTGAAACGCCGGGCCACCTTCCGGGCCTCGCCGGCAAGCTCCGAGGGGCCCATATCTTCGGCGGGCGTGTTGATCAGGTCACGAAGCAACGCCGTCGCATCGAGCATCTCGCGGACGGCAGTCCGGTCCGCCCCCGTGGGCCACACAAGATCGGGCCGAGTAAGCTTCGCGGGCCGGTAACGAGTAAATTCATAGGCTGCGAGCCCCCAGCCTAGAGCCGCGTCATCGGCGACAGTCTTCGAAACCCGCCCCGCGATCCGGTAGCTGCCGGCCGGCAGGCGCGCGGCAAGGGTCGACCAGGCCCAGACGTCCGTGTCCGCGCCGGTCACGAAGACAGCTCCGTCGGGACCGCCGGTCTTGTCCGTCAGCATCGACCAGTTTCCCGGCTTGCCCGAGAATCCGTTTCGGTCGAGCCAGGCCCGCTGCGCGGCCGGGAGATCTTTCCGCCAGGTGACTACCCGCTCGGAATCTAGCACCGTCAGTGGAAGCGTGTCCTTGCGCGGCCGGGTAATAAGATTGTGTGGCACCTGCGTGCTCCTCGCGAAATGGAAACCGGGTGGGGCAGACTGTGCCTCAGCGCCGCCCGGCCCGCAATGCGGAGCGGGAATCGCTTCATTCTTGCGCGCGAAGGCACTAGGCTCCCGGCGATCAACAACGATGGAACGGACGAATGGCACTGAGTGACAGCGATCTGGTCGGCGCCTGGGTGCTCGACGAGATGTATGCCGAGGACGGGGATGGCGGGCGCACCCACCCGATGGGTCGGGATGCTGGCGGCATGATCATGTACACGCCCGACGGATACATGTCGGCGATCACGCATTTCGCCGACCGCTTCCTGCCCGCCGACCGGCCAAGCGACGAGGAGCGCGCTGAGGCCTTCTCGACCTACTTCAACTACGCGGGAACGTGGGCCTTCGCAGACGACACCGTCACGCACACGATTCAGACGGCGCTGGACCCGAACATGGTCGGCATGTCGCTGTCCCGCGACATCACAAAGGACGGCGCCAAGCTGGTCTTCTCCGGCCTCGGCCCCGACGGCGTGACCCGCCAATTCATCATCTGGAAACGCCCGGCCTAACGCACAAAACTTGTGACCTTCCATCAATTGACCGTATCTGCAACGGCCAATAGGTTCGCGCCAACAATACGAAGACAGGAAAGAGAACCGAAATGATCGACTTCTACACTTGGTTTACCCCGAACGGTCGCAAGGTCGCGATCATGCTTGAGGAAACCGGCCTCGACTACACGGTCCGTCCGATCAACATCGCCAAGGACGAGCAGTTCGATCCGGACTTCCTGAAGATCAGCCCGAACAACAAGATTCCGGCGATTGTCGACCACGACAACAACGACTACCCCCTGTTCGAGACCGGCGCGATCCTTCTCTACCTCGCCGAGAAGACCAGCCAATTCCTGAACACGACCGACCGGGACGCCTACTGGCGAACCATGGAGTGGCTGATGTGGCAGATGGGCGGCTACGGTCCGATCCTCGGCCAGGTCCATCACTTCACGAAGTACAATCCCGACGCGTCGGAATATGCGCGCACGCGCTACGAGAACGAGGCCCGCCGGCTCTACGGCGTCCTCGACAAGCGTCTCGAGGACCGCGAGTTCATTGTGGACGACTATTCCATCGCCGACATGGCCTGCTGGCCCTGGGCGGCCCGCCACAACTGGCAGGAAATCGATCTCAACGAGTTCCCGAACGTGCGGCGCTGGTACATGACGATGCTGGACCGCCCCGCGGTGCAGGCGGCGTGGAACATCCCCGAGAACGATCAGCCGCTGCCGATCCCCGAGTAAAGCGCGCGCCGCAAATCGGCATTCAAAACGAAACCGGCGTCCCAATTGGGGCGCCGGCTTTTTTGTGCAGCCCCACCTGACCCGCATGACAAGAAACATTCAAAGCAGCTCTCCACGCGCGTGCAGGCCTCTTCTCGTCGGCTTCGCCATGCTTTCCCTGATGGCGCTCGGCGCCTGCGCCAACACCGAAACCGCCGATGGCGGCAAGACTCATCTCCAGGCACCGGGATTCGACCCGCAGATCGGCGGCGCCTGACCGAACTGGGCAGTTCCCCGCCGCTTGACGCCGCCCGGTGCGGTGCGCCACATCTCGGGCGTCCGAACACACCGGGAGGACCGCGGGATGACGTTCGAAACAACGCAACTCGGCGAGAAGGTCGACGCTATCGCGCCCGACGGGTCGGAGATCCGGCTGCTGGGCGCACGCGCCGGCGGCAGCTTCGCCCACTGCACCCTGCCGCCCGGCGCAACGTCACTCGCCGTCCGCCATCGGATGGTAGAGGAGATCTGGTACATCCTCTCCGGCGTGGGCGAGGTGTGGCGCTCCTTTGACGTCCGGGAAGAGGTGACGCCGGTCGGCCCGGGCACCGCAATCACCATTCCGTTGGGCACCCATTTCCAGTTCCGGACCGTCGGCGACGCGCCGCTACGCTTCGTGCTGACAACCATGCCCCCCTGGCCTGGCGCGGACGAGGCGATCCGGGTCAAGGACTACTGGCCCTTGCCTGGCGGCGACAATTGAGCCGCCGAGCGCTCTCCGCCTAAACTCCGCCGTCATCGCGGATAGAGAGACCACCCATGAAATTCTACGACTGCTCGACGGCGCCAAGCCCCCGCCTGGTCCGCATCTTCATCGCCGAGAAGGACCTCACCGACCGGATCGAAACGGTCGAGGTAAATCTTGGCGAACAGGAACAGCTGGGCGATGCCTTCCGCGCCATCAATCCATTCTGCACGGTGCCGGTGATCGAAACCGACGACGGCCAGCGCTTCTTTGCTACCCAGGGCTGCTGGCGCTATCTGGAGGAGACCCACCCGGAGCCAGCACTCCTCGGTCAGACACCAGGCGAGAAGGCGGCGGTCGCCGACTGGGTCTGGCGCGCCGAACAGGAGGGCTTCCTCGCCGTCGGTGAAGGGTTGCGGAACGCCGCCAAGCGCCTCGCCAACCGCGCGCTCACCGGTCCCCACGACCATGCGCAAATTCCAGAGCTCGCCGAACGCGGCCGGCGACGGGTCGGCCACTTCTTCGAGTTGCTCGAGACGACACTGGCCGACCGCGAATACCTCGCGGGCGACGCCTTCTCCGCTGCCGACATCATGGGCTTCGTCACGGTCGAGTTCGCGGGCTGGCTCAAACTCGCCCTGCCCAACGATGCGGCAAACGCAAAGCGGTGGTTCGGTGACGTGAAGGCGCGGCCATCGTCCGCGCTCTAGGAGCGCGTCAGGCGCCCCGCACCCGATCGATCAGAGCCCTTGGATCGTCGGGCGCGGTGTCTCCGCGCCAAGCCACGTGTCCATCGGGGAAGATTAGGACCAAAGCGGCCTCGCAGCGCGCACGAATCGCCGGCACCTCAAGATCCAGCACCGACAGCGGGAGCCCGACCTCACCCGCCGCTGCAACGAGCCCGGACACGTCAACCGCGGCGTCGGTCCGCAGTAGGGTAAACCCGTCGGCGAAGCGGTCGCATAGCGCATCCCCGTCATCGAGCCAGAGATGGGGCGCACGATGGCCCGGACGTGCGGAGGGCACGTAGTCGTAGGCGTCATCGGACACGGGTTCGCTCCCGTCGTCCCAGATGATCTCCGAACCTTCGTAGCGCACCCCCAGCGCGATCCCGGGAATGATCATTTCGCGCCGGCTGTGGTCGGCCAGGTGCGCAGCGAGGCGGGCGCGTTCGGCCGCACCCTCCGGTGTGTCGTCATCGACGCAGGGATCGACCTCGAAGGTCCCGATGGATTCGGCGAAGCCGCGCGCGAAGGCGAGATTCCGCTCCCCGATCGGACGCCGGTCTCCCTCATAGCTGGCCAGCAGCCGCGGCCCGGCCCAGCCGTTCACGTCGGCAGCGAGTTTCCAAGCCAGATTCACACATTCGTCGATCCCGGTGTTCATGCCGAGCCCGCCCGTGGGCGTGAACAGGTGCGCCGCGTCACCCACCAGCCAGACCCGCGCGCCGCCATAAGTCGGCGCGAGCAGTGCGTGCCCCGCCGTCCAGGGCTGACGCAGGATAATCTCGGCCGCGACGGGCCGCCCGGCCACCTGTTCGAGCAACGCGAGATCGTCAATCGTGTCCGGGTCCACGTCGTCGGGGATGCGCGTCAGCAGAACGAACCGGTCGGCGCCATCCACGGTAAGCAGCAGGGCGCGGATGTCCGCAGCGATCACCCAGTACTGCCACGCGCGATCGAATTTCAGCCAACCGGCATCGCGCGGCGCGCGGAACAGCGTCGCCATCATCGCGCCGCCCATCATCCGCCGCACCACGCCACCCTCGCCCTCATACTGAACGCCCAGGGAGCGGCGCACTGTCGACTTGCCACCATCGGCACCCACCAGGTGCGACGCCGCAACTTCGTAGGTCTCGTCTCGTTCGAGATCGCGCACCGTCGCGATTACCCGCTCGCCCTGGCGCCGGAACGCCTCCAGCCGGTGCGAAAACCGCACGTCGATGCCGTCGCGGTCAGTCGCCGTCTCGCGCAGGATCGCCTCGAGCCATATCTGCGAACAGCGATGGGGCGGCTCGGCACAGTCGTACCAGCTCGTCCCCGCGCGCGCCTCGGCAACCGCCTCCTCCGCCGACGGCATGCGCAGGCGTGTCAGCTCGCGCCCCGTCAGCCGGGTGACGTAGCAGACATCGGTGGGGTGGTCCCCCGGCAACGGCACCTCGCGCAGGGTCGGCCCGATGCCGTGCCGGCGAAAATGCTCCATCGAGCGGGCGTTGATGGCGTTGGCCTTGGGGTGCAGCGCCGTCTCGGCCCCCTCGTTCACGAGGATCGCGCGCACGCCGAACCGCGCCAGCTCGAGCGCGGTCATCAAGCCCACCGGCCCGCCGCCAGCGATGATCACATCGGTATCCTGCTCCATGCCTCCGGTTTACCCACTGTCGGGTCGCGTGAAAACCCGACGGCACGCACGGCCGGAACTTTTCGCTCGACACGCCGGGGCCGCGACCTATTTGATGTGGACAAACTGACGAGATCGCAAAGGGTCCGACCGATGCCCAACACCGCATACACCACGCCCAGCTACGACACCAAGGGCCTCCCGTTCGTCGAGGCCGAGATGAAATACGTGGTCGACAACGGCGTGAAGCCGGTCACCTATATCGCGCCCTACGGCGAATCCAATCGCCGCGACGAGACCCCCGATCTTCGCACGGTCCCGGTTTATGACGGCCGCGCGATCGCCGACCGGCTGACCCTAGATGCCAACGGGTTCGAGTTTCACAACAGCCCCACGGGGGTGACCGACTTCCTGGACTCCGGCCAGATCGAGAACGTCTACAACCCGGAAGTCGAGAAGATCGTCGCCGCGGCGACCGGTGCCTCGCGGGTTCTGGTCTTTGACCACACGCTGCGTGTCGCCGACGCGGAGATCCGCACCTCGAGGAAACTCCGCGAACCCGTGCGCGTGGTCCACAACGACTACACCGACAAGTCCGGCCCCCAGCGCGTGCGCGACCTGCTGCCGCCCGACGAGGCCGAGGCCGCGCTCAAGAAACGCTACGTCTATGTGAATGTCTGGCGTTCGATCCAGGGCGCGATCGAGGAGGCACCGCTGGGCATCTGCGATGCTCAGTCCATCGCCGAGGGCGACATGATCCTTATGGACCTCAAGTATGACGACCGGGTCGGGGAGATTCACCGGACCCGGTACAACCCCGACCATCGCTGGGTCTATTTCCCGCGCATGCAGCCCGACGAGCTGATCCTGCTCAAGTGCTTCGACACGGAAACCGACGGCCGCGCGCGCTGGACCGCGCACAGCGCCTTCGACGACCCGACGAGCCCGGCCGACGCCGCACTGCGCCAGTCGATCGAGACCCGGACGATCGCGTTCTACGACTGAGCCCGCCTCATCGGCAACTAGTCGTCGCCGTACCGGTCCTCGACGCCGGCCCAGCGAGGCATTCCGACGATATCGAGATACTCAGGGAAGCTGAGGCCCGTGTTGGCCAGCGCCAGCTCCCCGCTCTTGATGTCGGCGAGCGTGTCGCGGATCGTGCGCGCGGTCAGCATCAGCGTCGTGATGCCGTAGCTGGTGATTGAATAACCGATCTCCGCCAGCTCCGCAGGCGGCAGCACCGGCGTGACCCCGCCCTCGATCATGTTGGCGAGCTGGGGCACCGGCAGTTCCTCGCAGATGCGCTGCATATCCTCAATACTTGTCGGCGCCTCGACGAACAGCGCGTCCGCGCCGGACTTCATGTAAAGCTCGCCGCGTCGGAGCGCTTCGTCGATGCCGTCGGTCGCAATCGCATCGGTACGCGCGATGATAAACGTGTCCGGATCGACCCGCTCCCCGGCACACGCGCGCAGCTTCGCCTCCATCTCGTCTGCCGGGACGATACGCTTGCCCGCCATGTGGCCGCAACGCTTCGGCGCCAGCTGGTCCTCGATGAAGACAGCCTGCGCCCCCAGCCGTTCGTAATGGTTGAGCGTGTAGACCGCGTTCTTGACGTCGCCGTAACCGGTGTCGATGTCAACCAGGCATGGTAGATCCGTCACCGCGAGGATGTCGCGCACGCCGGCCGAGATTTCCCCGAGCCCGAGCAGGCCGATATCGGGAACGCCATAGCGCGCACCGACAATCTGAAAGCCTCCGATCATGAACGCGTCGAAGCCAGTCTGCTCGATAATCCGCGCCGTCAACGCATCGTGCGCACCGGGCGTCACGAGGGGCGTCTTCTCTGCGGCGAGTTGGCGAAAGGTCTTTGCGTCATTATTTCGGGCGGTCTTGCGGGTGGTCATCGATTCCTCCGGGGGTGATGGCGCGACTGTCGACGGGCAAGCGCAGCACAGCGCCCGCACCTCACGCAAGCTTGAGCGGCGTCGGCAAGCTGCGGGGAAAAACTCCCGCGACCTGGTGTTTGCGTAGTCGTGATGCTGCACCCATCCAGCAACGCCCCGTTACAGAAAGCGTTTATTGGCAAACGCTTTTCCGGAACACGACTTGAATTAACACTCAAGCCGAAGAGCGCGTCCGCGCTTGCTGACCCCGGCGCAGGATGCCAATTTCGTCGGAGGGTGCGCGCGTGTGGATATCACGCGCCTAGAATTATGGGTCTGGATTCGGCGACGGCGATTGCCTGTCGAGCCCGTATGAACATGACCATTTCCGACAAGCATGAAATAGACGTACCACGTGCCATGCCCTGCGATGCCTCATGGCATGGGATCAGGTCTTTACCGATAAGACGAAGCCGAAAGTGCAGGTCGGCTAATCTCTCGGTATGTCAGCCTTCGCTACATGAGAAACAACGGTCGCCGCTTCTACGCCTAAGCGATTCGTCTGTCAGACTACTTCGCGGCCTGCCACCAGACACCGAAGGCGCAGGGTGGTGGAGGGAGAGGGACGCTCCCTCCGCCACTTATCTCAAAACTCAGACGTCAGAATCCTCGAGCGAAACGAGTCTGCCACCGTCTAGCCACTCAGCTTAATTTAGCGCCGAGCCTCGATCGACGCGGCATCGTCGGGAAATGCCCTTGCGTGAGCAAGTTGCGCCTCGATGGCGCTTACAATTTTCTCTGATGTCGGCGAGGTTATCGATGAAAACCACCCGACCAATTTCCCGTCTGGTGAAACTAGATATTTGTGGAAGTTCCAACGCGGCTTCGACAGGGCGCTAAAGTGAGTACCAGCCCATTTATAAAAGGGATGCGCCTCCGCGCCACGCACATGAACCTTTTCAGTCATTGGGAAATCAATCCCGTAATTCACTTCACAGAATTGCTTGATCTCGTCCTCTGTGCCCGGCTCCTGTCCGCCGAAGTCGTTCGAAGGTACCGCTAAGACCACTAGTCCCTTGTCCTGATAGCGTGCCCACAGATCAGCAAGCTCGGAATATTGCGATGTAAAACCGCATTGAGATGCCGAGTTCACTACGAGAACGGCCTTGCCTGCGAATTGAGAAAGTGGAAGAGGATCACCCTCGATCGCTGTGAAACTGAAATCGTGAGCGCTACGCACGTCGCCCTCTACCGCTTGAACAGTGGTGGAGTACAAAGTGCATAGTGCAATGAAGAAAATTCGGCATGGACACACGAGGGATCGCATTTTTTTGCTCGAGAATGAATTAGAGATTCATAGTTCCTATACGAGCATAATTCTGTATTGGTTTGGCGCCTCAGAAATTCGGAGTAGGCCTGCCTTCCATGGGCTGGCGATCGCTAACGCTTATGCCTAGAAACTAGGTCAGGCGAGCATGTTCGCTGCGATTGCCCGGCCGCTCAGCCATGCGGCCTCGACCCGAGCGCCAAGGCACCAATCCCCGCCCAAGTGAAGCCGCCCGCAGTCGCTACGCAAGAAGGGCTGACCGAGCGGGTCGGTGACCTGCGCGTAACGCCAACGGTGGGCGGCGCTGTGGATTGCCTGTTCTGGGTTAGCGCCGATTTCGGCACAAATCAGGGGTAGCATGAGTGTGGCGATAGCGTCGCGTTCAAGCTCCAGATACTTTGCGCTCCAGTCCGGTCCGGCCTGCGCCACCCAGGTAGTGACGGGCCCGGCGCGGCCAGGCTTGTTGCTGTCCTGTGCGATCCAGGCAAGCGGTTGGTCGGGCGCGCGGCGGTTGACAAAGGGGCGCGGGGTGTCTGGCGGAAAGGCGGCCATGAGGGTCAGGCATGGGGCCATCCTGATCCTGGCTAGAACTTCGACAAGTGGGTGATCTCCTAGTAACCGAAGCGCCTGGGGAGCGGGCACGGTCAGGACTAGACGCGCTGCCTCGAAGGTTTCGCTCTCGCTCACAACTTGCCAGCCGCCTGACACAGGGTTCAGCGCCGTGACCTCAAAGCTCTGCCGAACCTCTAGGCCCTGCGCTATGGCGCGGGGCAGGCCCGACATGCCTGGTAGGCCGACGAAATGCGCGCGCGCGGCGCCGTCCTGCCATTGGCTCACTGCCTTCGGCAGTGTCGCAAGGAAGTTTGAAAATTCGGGCGTCCTAACGGTGAAATATTGCGCCCCGTGGTCGAAGCGCGTAGCGCCTTCGTCTAGTTCCACACGCCGTGTCGCCATCCGTCCACCGATCCCGCGGCCCTTATCCAGAACCAGCACCTCAAGACCCGCACTCTTCAGAGAGCGCGCACAGGCCAGTCCGGCCATACCAGCACCAATGACAATGACTCGGTCGCTCATATCATCCGCAGATCCTGGAGGATGCGGGGGATGCGTTCCTTGACCTTGAAAAAGCCGGCGGTGGAATGGGGCCATATCGCCACGTCCCACTCTCGGCGCCATTCGCAAAACGCAATTCCCTGCGCGGCTAGCGTTGGTTCCACCAAGCGCAGCCAGTCACGAAGGGGGCCTTCAGGGATGTAGGGGGTTACGATCTGTTTTATCCCGGCCCGCTCTGCCCAGCCGGCAAGGTCGCAGTGGTCGCCGGCGTGCATTTTCTCACAATTCAGCCCTGAGCGGCGGGCGGCATCGACCAGCGCCGCGGCTTCGAACGCGGAAACCATCGGCGCTACTTGGCGGGGCGAGCGCAAGTGGCTGGCGGATAGCGTGGCGGCGGCGCGGATGTCGAGTGTGGCGAGAGAAAAATCCTCGGGGCGGCAATCCTCTTCAGTGATCAGTAGAGCGGCTGGCAGGGCCGGGTCGAAGGTCTGGGGCGTGCGAAGCGGTGCGGCGGGTGGCAGGCCCTCGGGCTCGGTATGGTCTAGCGAGGGGGCGTTGGCGGCAAGGTCGGCATCGCTAGGGCTAAACCTCCCAGCCGAGAACTTCGCAATGTTCCAGGAGTGCGCCTGGTAGGTCTTGCCGCGAGTGTGCAGCCCCGCCACCCAGCGCCATCCCAACGTATTCGAGGCAGGGTCGCCGTCCAGGAGGTGGCGGTAGAAAAAATCCGCGCCGACCCGCCAAGGCAGTTCCAGCGTAAAGATCCATATTGAGGCAAACCACATTCGCGCGTGGTTGTGCAGGTAGCCCGTGTCAACAAGTTCGCGCACCCAAGCGTCAAAGCACGATAGCCCTGTTTCGCCCGCCTCGGCGCGATCCACAGCTCGGGCCAAATTGCGATCCGCATCGATTCCGGCAAGATCTTGCACTAGGCCCGAACGGTAGCTGGCCCAGATACCCGGACGACGCTCAAGCCATCCCTTAAAATAGCCGCGCCAGACAACCTCATGAATGAATTTCTCGGCCGCCGCCGGGCCGTGCGCGGCTATCGCCGTCGCCACAGCATCGGCCTCGAGAAGGAGACGACGCCGGATATAGGGTGAAAATTGTGAAACCGCCCGGTGTGCTCCGGGCCCGTGATCGGTATTGCGGCCATTGGCGTATTGCCTCCCCATGCGGGGCGCAAAAGCCGCAAGCATTCTCTCGCCTTCGGCGCGGGTTACAATCAAATTGACCATGGACTGGCTGACTTCTAGGCATTCAACGACTTTGCATCGGGCAATGCCAGGCTACGGTTTATGGCTCTCACCACTCGGCGCGAACTCGGTATCGAAATGGTACGTAACAGACCAAAGTTGGACCGGACAACGCTCGCGTACCAGGCCTCGCCACATTTCGCTTTGAATACGGTCTTAGCATAAATGAGCGGCAGAGCTTTCGCTCCATCCAGCATTTACTCAAGCTTTTCCAATGCGGGCCATGAGGTCAAATCTCCGCGAGCTTAGGCGGTCTGTTTGAGCGTTTATCCATGGAGCCGAAGATGGCACCACCAGATTTGACGATAATACTACAACACCGTCAGGCCGCACAGTTTGCTCGGCTACAGGTTGCCCAAGCCAGACAAAATCTTGCCGCCAATGGCCGGATCAAACTACCCTCGCTGTGAATGGACCCGTAAGCAAGGGCAGATCAATTCCCCCTAAAACTGGGTCATTATTTTTATAGACCGAAAGGGGATATGGTGGCTCGGAAATGTCATTCGGATGAGGACCTAGTGAAGCTTTGCGTGATTGAGGGCAATCTGGCCTGCAGCAGTGATGAACCGTTCGCCTGCCGCAGCCTGTTTGCCAGTGACGCGACGCACTAAATCTGATGCAAGCGGTTTTGTGGGATGGGAAAACGCAGCTGTCGGAGTTGCACAAACTAGCGAATGAGAATGCACGATTGAGGAAGATCGTCGGGGAACGCGAACAACAAATACTAATCTTAAAGGAAAGCCTGAACCACTTCGAGAGAATATTTATAATTATATATCTCTTGCCGGGTTCAAATATCTATACAGATGAGAACTTTAGTATGATAAATCCATTACCCTTCGCGATTTTCTGTCAAGGAAATTGAGATGAAACCGAGAAAAATATTTAGTTTTATACCGATTTTTTTATTATTTTTCTTAGTAGTTTTAGGAATTCTAAATCCCGACCCTATTGCACGCTTCAAGCTCATGGCATTTGATCAGATGCAGCGGCTTGAGCCAAGGCCTTACCAAAAGGTACCTGTTCGCATAGTTGACATCGATGAAAAAAGCTTAGAAGCGATCGGACAGTGGCCATGGCCGCGCACAGTAATTGCTGATTTGCTATCTAAATTGCATCAAGATGGCGCAATAACTGACGCATTTGACATCCTTTTTGCAGAACCTGATCGCCCCTCCCCCA